>CAYXAN010000001.1:0-32523 GCA_964461705.1 uncultured Sarcina sp.
GTATGCGGATACTGATTGCGGAGGATGAGGTCAGCATTGCCAGAGCGCTGAAGGTTATGCTGGAGAAAAACAAATATACGGCAGACATTGTTCACGACGGGCAGACTGCCTATGATTATGCGGTCAGTACGGCCTATGATGCCCTGGTGCTGGACATCATGATGCCCGGCATGGACGGAATCACTCTCCTGGAGCGGCTTCGCGGACAGGGAATTTCCACTCCGACATTATTTCTTTCGGCGAAGAGCGAGGTGGAGGATCGGATCGCAGGTCTGGACGCAGGAGCGGATGATTATCTGCCCAAGCCCTTTGCCTTCGGCGAATTCCTGGCCAGGGTGCGGGCGTTGGTGCGCCGCAGCGGAGCCTATGCGGCGGATACCATCCGGGTGGGGAATACCACGCTGGACTGCGGCCGATATACAGTAAGCACGCAAATGGGGGAGGAGAGGCTCAACAACAAGGAGTATCAGCTGATGGAGCTTTTCATGCGCAGCCCGCATCAGGTTTTTTCTGCCGGTCATTTGATGGAAAAGGTTTGGGGCCTGGATTCGGAGACGGAGCAGGACGTGGTCTGGACCTATATCGGGTTTCTTCGCAGAAAGCTGCGCCGCATTCATGCAGCGGTTGAGATACGGACCATCCGTGGGGCGGGATATGCACTGGAGGAGGTCAAATGATCCGCAGGATGCAATGGCGCTTCATCGGCGCAGCCATGGCGGCCATTGCCGCCGTGATGGCGGTTCTGCTGCTTGGAATCAACATCTGGAACTATCGGTCCGTGACCGGGCAGCAGGACAATATGCTGCAGCAGATCCTGACGGCGGAACAAAACGGTCAGCCGCTTCCCGGAGATGGCTCGCCGGCAGGGACTCCTGCCGTGTCCGAAACCGACGGGCAGGATGCGCAGGAACAGGATACACAAGGGCAGGACGCGCAGGTGCAGGATGCGCAGGAACAGGGCCGTTCGGAGGGAAATTTTCAGGGCAGCAGGGACCGGTTTTCGCCGGAGGTGCAGTACATGCTGCGTTTTTTCTCGGTTTGCTATGACGGGAGCGGAACGGTGACGCAGGTGAACAACACCTTTATTGCCTCCATTAATGAGGAGGAGGCGGTAAAATATGCGGACAGGGTGCGGGCAAAGGGAAAGATCAAGGGGTATTATGACGGCTATCGCTATCTGGTGACGGCGATGGAGCCGTCGAAGGGAGAAGACTCCGAAACCGTGGTGATTCTCCTCAACTCCGAGAAGGAGCTGCACAGCATCTCCTCGATCCTTCTGATCACCTCCGCCATTGCCTTGGCCTGCATGCTGGTGGTGTTTGTCCTGGTGGTGCTGCTGTCCAAACGGGCGATTCTTCCCTATCTTCGCAATATTGAAATCCAGAAGCAGTTTATCACCAATGCGGGACACGAGCTGAAGACGCCGCTGACGGCCATTTCCACCAGCGCGGATGTGCTGGCGATGGAATATGAGGAGAATGAGTGGGTACAGAACATCCGGCAGCAGTCTGCAAGGATGACGAAGCTGATTGCCGCACTGGTGACCCTGTCGCGGCTGGACGAGGAAAACCCCTTTCCGGAGCAGCAGGAATTTTCCCTCAGCGATGCTGTCTGGGAGGCGTCGGAGTCCTTTGTTTCCCTGGCCAGAGCCAGAGGCAAGGACTTCATCCGCGAAATCGCTGACGGAGTACAGGTGACAGGGGATGCCGTGGCCATCCAGCAGATGGTCTCCATTTTGCTGGACAACGCGCTCAAATATTCCTCCCCGGGCGGATCCATTGCTCTGTGCCTTACGCAAAGGGGAAAAAGGGCAGAGCTTGCGGTATCCAACACCTGCAGCCTAGAGGATAAGCCGGAGGTGTCCCGGCTGTTCGATCGGTTCTATCGGGGGGACGGCGCACATTCCGATAAGGTGGGAGGGACAGGGATTGGGCTGTCCATCGCGAAGGCAACGGCCGAGGCCCACGGCGGGAGCATTCAGGCCGCCTGGGATCCGCAGGGCGTCATCACCTTCCGCGTCCTGCTGTAGGGAAGGTTCAGCACCTGTCCATTTCAATCGTGAATCCGGCGGGGGAAACGCTTTCATCAGCGTTTCCCTAAACGAAAATTTCAGATGACGACGAAGAGAGGAGCATTATGACCACAATGACCGTACAGGACTACCGCGATTACGATACCGTCTCCGAAGAATCCCTGGTAAGCGGCGCGACCGCTGTGATCCGCAGACGGGAGGCCAGGGAATACAAGGCGGGAGGAGCCTGGATTTATGATAACGAGATCGACCGGGTCGTCGGCGATTTTCAGAACGGAGATCTTCTGAGGGTGGAGGATTTTGACGGGTACTTTCTGGGCTACGGCTTTATCAACACCCGCTCCACCATTCGCATCCGCATGATGTCCAGAAGGGAGGCTCACGTGATCACACCGGCCTTTCTGAAAGCCAGGGTACAGGCGGCCTGGGATTACCGGAAGGCGGTGGTGGACACCTCCTCCTGCCGGGTGATTTTCGGCGAGGCGGATTTCCTGCCGGGGCTGACCGTGGACAAGTACGAGGACATTCTGGTGGCGGAGTCCTTAGCGCTTGGCATGGAAAAGCTCAAAACCGTTGTCCTTGCCGGGCTGGTGCAGGTGCTGGAGGCGGACGGCATCCGTATCCGCGGCATTTACGAAAGAAGCGATGCCAAGGTTCGCGAAAAGGAAGGACTGGAGCGCTGGAGCGGCTTTCTGACGGAGGAATTTGACACCGACGTGCCCATCACGGAGAACGGCGTCCGATATATCGTGGACGTGAAGGACGGTCAGAAGACCGGCTTCTTTCTGGATCAGAAGCTGAACCGAAAGGCCATCTGGCCTGTTTGCCGGGGCGCAAAGGTGCTGGACTGCTTCACGCATACCGGCTCCTTTGGACTGAACGCCGCGGCAGCAGGGGCAGCGCACGTGACCTCCATCGATGCCTCGGAGCTGGCCATACAGCAGGCGAGAGAAAACGCACGGCTCAACGGCTTTGAGGACCGCATCGATGATGTGGTGGGAGATGTCTTCGACTTTCTTCCGGCACAGCGGGAGGCGGGAAAGCAGTATGACGTAGTCATTCTGGATCCGCCGGCCTTTACCAAATCCCGCAGCTCCGTCAAGGCGGCGACCACAGGATACCGGGAGATCAACCGGCAGGGCCTGCTGCTGGTGAAGGACGGAGGATATCTGGCCACCTGCTCCTGCTCGCATTTCATGACGGCGGAGCTGTTCCGACAGGCCATCGCGCAGGCGGCGAAGGATGCACATAAGCGGCTGCGGCAGGTGGAATTTCGTCAGCAGAGCCCGGATCACCCCATCCTGTGGGCGAACGATGCCTCCTATTACCTCAAGTTCTATATCTTCCAGGTCGTAGACGAGAAGTAGCGCCGGAAGAGAAAGTGCGGCGACACCTCCGCCGGGATCCGTCGCCGGATAAAATCAATCGGCAGGATCGGCAGACCGCCGGAATCGACGTTTCCCAAACCGGATAAACAGAGTACAATGACTACAGCAGTTTACGTACAGCAAAGAGGAATGAGGACAGAATGAATCAGCAGAAGACAGCAATACTCATAGATTCCGGCTGCGATATTCCGGCAAGGCTTCGGGAACGATACGGACTCGAGATCCTGCCGCTTCGTGTGATCTATCCGGAGAAGGATTATCAGGATGATGTAGATATCAATCCCACCATGATTTATCAGCGGTTCCCGGATGAGATCCCGACCACCTCCACGCCTTCGGTTGCGGAGGTGCATGACAAGCTGGATGAGCTGCGGGACAAGGGGTACGAAAATGTGATTGCGGTCACGATCTCCAGCAACCTTTCCGGAACCTACAATACCGTCCGCCTGGTGGCCTCGGAATACGAGGACATGAAGGTTTTCGTCTTCGATACCAGATGCATCTCCAGCGGCAGCGGGCTTTACGCCATCTGGGCCTCTGTCCGCCTGCAGCGGGGCGATTCCTTTGAGGAGCTGTGCCGGAAGCTTCCGGAAAAACGGGGAGATGCGCAGGTTTTCTTTTATATGGACACGCTCAGATACCTGCAGAAGGGCGGCCGCATCGGCCGTGTCGCGGGTACCATCGGCGAGGCTCTGAAGCTCAAGCCCATCATTTCCTGCGACGAAAACGGGATTTATTACACGGTGGCGAAGATTCGCGGAGCCAGGATGGGAAAGCTTCGGCTGGCGGAAGAGGTGATCAAATACAGCTTCGGGCACAAGACCTGGATGCTGGTCAAGGAGGGCGATGCCCATGAGGAGGCTCTGGCCATGCGGGAGCTTCTGGAAAATCACGAGAAGCTGGTGGAGAAGCAGATTCTTTCCATCGATCAGATCACAGCCACATTGGCCATCAATACCGGCCCCGGGCTGGTGGGAGTTGCCGTGCTTCGGGATCCGGAGGAATAGACACACGGCATACAGAGTCAGGTATGGGAGCGGCACAGGAGAGGCCGTGACAGGGACATGTATGGAAGCGGCACAGGAGAAGCCGACGGAGGATTTATGACACAGAAGGAAACGGTACTGCAGGCATTTGAAAAGGCTTTCGGAGACACGAAGGATGTGCGTCTGTTTTATGCGCCGGGGCGCGTGAACCTCATCGGCGAGCATACGGATTACAACGGCGGACATGTCTTTCCCTGTGCCATCAGCCTTGGAACCTATGCGGCAGCCAGAAAGCGGGATGACCGTGTCATGCGCTTTTATTCGGCCAATTTCGAGCAGGCCGGCGTCATCACCACGTCGCTGGATGAGCTGACACCGTCACAGGAGGCAGGCTGGACCAACTATCCCAAGGGGGTTGTCTGGGCCTTCGGACAAAAAGGGCATCCCGTTTCAACCGGCTTTGATATGGCAATTTACGGAGATATTCCGAACGGCTCCGGGCTTTCCTCCTCCGCATCGCTGGAGGTGCTGACGGGCGAGATGCTGCGGGCCTTTTTCGGTCTGGAGGGTACGGTGAGCAACGAGGAGCTGGCGCTCATCGGCCAGTTCTCGGAAAATGAGTACAACGGCATGAAGTGCGGCATCATGGATCAGTTTGCCTCTGCCATGGGCAAGGAGGGCAACGCCATTTTCCTTGATACCAACACGCTGGAGTTCGAGTACGCACCCATCCGGCTGCAGGGAATGAAGCTGATGGTTACCAACACCAACAAGAAGCACAGCCTGGTGGATTCCGAATACAATCTTCGCAGGGAGCAGTGTGCGAGGGCGCTGACGGATCTGCAGACGAAGCTGGAGATCAGAACCCTGGGGGATCTCTCCATTGAGGAATATGAGGCGAATAAGGACCTGATTCAGGATGCGGTGTGCCGCCGCCGTGCAAAGCACGCCGTTTATGAAAATCAGAGGACCATCGAGGCCGTGGCGGCCTTGAAGGAGGGAAAGGTGGAGCACTTCGGCAGGCTCATGAACGAGTCTCACGTATCCCTGCGGGATGACTACGAGACCTCCTGCAAGGAGGCGGATATCCTGGCCGAGGAGGCCTGGAAGCTCCCCGGCGTTCTTGGCTCGCGCATCACAGGAGGCGGCTTTGGCGGCTGCACCGTCAGCATCGTGAAGGATGAGGAGGTTGAGCGGTTTCGAA
Organism: uncultured Sarcina sp.; assembly: GCA_964461705.1. Taxonomy (GTDB): domain Bacteria; phylum Bacillota; class Clostridia; order Lachnospirales; family Lachnospiraceae; genus CAG-791. The sequence continues at coordinate 5,611 of CAYXAN010000001.1, forward strand.
AGACGCTGGGCGATGTCTATCTGCAGAAGGTGGGCTACCCGGCCTCCTTCTACACGCTGGAGATCGGCGGCGGTCCGAGGGAACTGTAGAAAGGATCATAGGAGCAGCAAAAGAAGGGCCGCTGCGATGCATGAGCTGTGGAATCTGAAGACACCTGCACAGATCATGCGGCGCAGCAGGGAGGCAGAACACGATGGAGTTGTTTACGGCAATCGTTCCCTGCTACAACGAGGAGGAGAACGTTGAATATTTCTATCAGGAATTCATCAAAAATGAACCGTTCTTCAGGGAGCACGAGCTCGGGTTTGAGCTGCTGTATGTGGATGACGGCTCCGCGGATCAGACGGTTTCCCGGGTGAAGTCCCTGCGGGAGAGGGATTCGAGGGTTCATTTGATCTCCTTTTCCCGCAATTTCGGTAAGGAGGCAGCCATATATGCCGGACTTGAGCATGCGAAGGGGGATTATGTTGCTGTCATGGATGCGGACCTGCAGGATCCGCCGTCACTTCTCCCGGAGATGTTCGGCTTTTTGTGGGACGGCTTTGATCAGGCGGCAACGCGAAGGGTGACCAGAAAGGGTGAGCCGCCGATCCGATCCTTTTTCGCGCGGCGGTTTTACCGGCTGATCAACCGGTTTTCCAAGACAGAGATCGTAGACGGCGCCCGGGACTTTCGGCTGATGAAGCGCTGCGTGGTGGCCGCGATCCTGTCCGTGAAGGAATACAACCGCTTTTCCAAGGGGATTTTTGAGTGGGTCGGCTTCCGCACGCACTGGATTGAATTTGAAAACGTGGAGCGCAAGTACGGCGAAACCAAGTGGTCCTTCTGGAAGCTGTTTGTCTATGCACTGGACGGTATTGTGGCCTATTCCACCGTGCCGCTTGCGATGGCGGCTCTGGCGGGCGTGGCCTTCTGCATCATTGCCTTCCTGATGATCCTTTTTGTCATTGCACGCAAGCTCCTGATGGGAGATCCCACAAGCGGCTGGGCGAGTCTGGTGTGCATCATCCTTATGGTGAGCGGCATCCAGCTGCTGTGCCTTGGCGTCATCGGGCAGTATCTGTCCAAGACGTATCTGGAGGTCAAGGAGCGCCCGATTTATCTGGCAAGGGAAATCCTGGAATAAAGGTACGGAACATCATCCCGCACAGGCGGGAGGGGATATGGCGGAGTAAAAAGATTTATGGATTCTAAGGCGAAGAGAAGACAGTCCCTGCGTCGGGTGGCAGCACTGGAGATGCCGCTGATGGGACTTCTGATGCAAACCCTGATCTATGCCTGGCTTTGGTTTAATGTCTATTATCCACTGGTGCGGCTGCGGCTGAAATTCTATCGGAACGGTCACATCCTGGTGCTGCTGCTGTATTTTGCGCTGCTGCTGTTTCTGACGAAGACCTACGGCGGCATGGACGTGGGCTACCAGAAGCCCTTTGACGTCAGCCTGTCACAGATTTTTGCGCTGCTGATGGTGAATGTGTTCACCTACCTGCAGGATTCCCTGCTGCGCAACTGGATGCTGCCGATGGGGGAGGCCGTGCTGGTGACCCTGGTACAGATCGGATTTGCAGTTTTGTGGATTCGGATTTCCGACCGCGTGTATCATCGGATTTTTCCGCCGACGAAGCTGCTGCTGGTTCACGGGACCAGATCCATTGATTCCATTTTGTGTAAGTTTGCCAGCAGACCGGAAAAATACACCGTGACGGACACCGTTTCCGTTGACGAGGGCCTGGATGCCGTGAAGCAGAGGATCCTGGCCTCCGGACATCGGGCGGTGGTTCTGTGGGACCTCCCGGCCACGGTCAGAAACGAGCTGATGAAGTTCTGTTATGCCAACGGCGTGCGGCAGTACATGATGCCGAAGATTCCGGATGTTCTGGTCAAGGGGTCGGTGCAGCTGCACCTGTTTGATACCCCCATTTACCTGACCAAGGAATATCCGCTGAATGTCACGGAGCGTTTTTTCAAGAGAGCCATTGACATTGTCTGTGCGCTGATTCTTCTGGTGCTGACATCGCCCTTCTTTCTGGTCACGGCAATTCTCATTAAGTGCTATGACCATGGCCCGGTGTTCTACCGGCAGGTGCGCTGCACGCTGAACCAGAAGGAATTTGAGATCATCAAATTCCGCAGCATGAGGGTGGACGCCGAAAAGGACGGCGTGGCAAGGCTGGCCTCCGAGCATGACGACCGCATTACGCCCATCGGGCATTTCATCCGCAAGGTCCGGATCGATGAGCTGCCGCAGCTGATCAACATCCTGAAGGGGGAGATGTCCTTTATCGGTCCCAGACCCGAGCGGCCCGAGATCATTGCCCAGTATGTACAGGAGATGCCGGAGTTTGTATACCGGATGAAGGTGAAGGCGGGGCTTGCGGGCTACGCGCAGGTCTACGGCAAATACAACACCACACCCTATGACAAGCTGAAGCTGGATCTGACCTATATCCAGAACTACTCCATCGGACTGGATTTGAAGCTGATGCTGCTGACCTTGAAAATTCTGCTGACGCCGGAGGCAACGGAGGGTGTGGCAGAGGGACAGGTCACGGCGATGGACGGGGCAGGGAGAAAGAGCCCTTCCGGGGAAGAAATGAGGGAGCCGTCGGATTGTACGGAAGAGAACAGAGCATAGATCAACAGAACAACGACAGACAACGGCACGACAGCCAAATCCATGAAGAGGAAGCTCCAAGCCGCAGAAGCCTGTGGCTGCGGCTTCGCCGGGAGCTGTGGGTGGTTCCTGCGGCAACGCTCATCGGTGCGCTGCTGGCGGCGGCGATCTACATGGGAATCTGGCTTGGTCTGTCCGGGCAGCGGCAGTATCGTCAGACCTCGAAATTTTATCTGACCTTCGGGAACGATGCCGCCGGCAATCCGCAGGATTATTATAACGATTATACCTGGAACGATCTGCTGTTTTCCGTTCCTGCCATTTACCAGGTGATCGAGTCCGAGCTGCCGGAGGGGGTGACGCTCGAGTCCGCCAGGGAGGACGTGGAGGCACAGATTTTATCGGATGTGCGTCTTCTGACCATTCAGGTGACGGATCCGGATGCGGAAACGGTGCAGGCACTGACCAATGCGGTGCAGGATGCGCTGGTGCGCTACGGCAGCAATGCAAAGGAGTTTCAGAGGATTGAATTCCTGTCCTCCGACGAGGTGCAGCCGGTGGTTGTCACAGACCGCACACAGGGGGCTGTGGAGCTGGGAGCGCTGCTTGGCTTCCTTGCCGGAGCGGCTGCCCTGTGGCTGAAGGAGCTGCTGAATGACGGAATCTGTACGCCGGAGGAGGCAACGAGGCGGTACGGGCTTCCGGTGCTCATGACGCTGGGAGCACTGCCTTCGGAAAGGATTCGCAGGACTCGCGAAAGGACTCGCAGGATTTGCATAAGAAGGGCTGGTTCGAAGGAGATTGACGCTGAAGCGGGCGATGTCGGCGGTGCGGGCACGTTTGCCGGTGCTGCTGCAGGGAACGGGCTGCCGGAATTTCTGGAGCGGGAGAACCGGGCCTTTGCAGAAAGGCAGATCCTGCTGCGAAGCGACAGGAAAGAGGAAGAGGGGGCCGATCTGCAGCTTGTCGGGGACGAGGGCGAGACGGTTCGGCAGGCAGCAAGGCAGCTCCTTGAACAGTATGGACTGCAGGCGGAGGTGTTGTCGCCGGCGGACTGCCTTGCGGAAAAGCCGGCAGAGGGACGCAGCATTGCGGTGGTGATCCCCTTTGGCCGGGCGAACGGAACCGGAACGGAGCATCTGCTGCTCCAGCTGCAGGCGCGGGGGTATTCCATTGAAGGGCTCCTGCTGGCAGCTGCGGATCTTCGGTTTTTGAAGAGCTATTACGGGCGCGAAGGCACGGCTGACCGAGCGGCGCATTGAGCCGGGAGAGGTCGCCGGGAAATCAGAAGAGCTGTATGATGAATGATCACGTTGTATATAACCGTATTGATGAAGCGGAACGCGATCCTGCCACGGGGAGGATCAACCGGCCGCAGCTCGAGGTCCTTGTCGCGGCATTGCAGGAAAACGATATCATGCTGGCCGAGAAAATGAATCTGTCCACGGCGGCCGTCATCTGCAATCAGTGTCAGGAGGTGTCCTATCGCGAGTTCACAAGGAAGGGGCACAGAATCCGCACGTTGGCACTCAATGAGCGCGGGGTCGGCCGCAACCGCAACAATGCGCTGATGCGGGCGGATGCGGACTACGTTCTGTTTGCGGATGAAGACATTGTCTATGAGGACGATTATGAGGAGCAGGTTCTCAGGGCCTTTCAGCACAATCCGGGCGCGGATATCCTGATGTTCAACGTGCGTGCGGTGGAGGATCGGAGAACCTATGAGAACCGCAGAGTGAAGCGGGTTCGCTGGTACAACTACGGCCGTTATCCGACGTATGCCATGGCGGCCCGGCTGGACAGTCTGCGGAAGGCAAATGTATGGTTTTCGCTCCTTTTCGGCGGCGGAGCCGTTTATTCCAACGGGGAGGACAGCCTGTTTCTGCATGACTGTCTGAAAAAGGGGCTGAAGATATGGGCGGTTCCTGTCGAAATCGGACATGAGGCGTCAAGGGAGGACAACACCTCCACCTGGTTCAGCGGCTACAACGAGAAGTTTTTCTATGACAGGGGGGTTTTGTACCGCTACCTCTACGGAGTCTTTCGAAAGCTCTTTGCTCTGCGGTTTCTGGTGAAGCACAGGCGGGTTATGTGTAAGGATATTCCGCTCCGGGAGGCCTATCGGATCATGAAGAAGGGAATGAGGGAAGCCTGAGTGATTTTGTACATCGGCATTACGGCCGCCGCGGTACTGGCCGCCGTCATCGTGAACAAGGAGGAGGGAAGACCCTCCCGGTCGAGGGGAGGCCTGCTGCGCCGCTCCTGCCTTGTTCTTATTGCATTGCTTCTGATCGTGCCCGCTGCACTGCGGCAGGAGACGGGAAACGATTATCTGCGCTATGTGGAATTCTTTCACCTTGCCTCCATTGATGCATATGTTCCGACAGAGCCGGGCTTCAATCTGCTGGTGAAGGCGATCTATTCCCTGTGCGGATACGAGAATTATCTGCTGGTTTTTGCCGTGTATGCCGTGGGAACCGTTGTGCTGATGCTGACGGCGCTGCGGCAGCAGGCGGAGGACTTTGCCTTTTCCTTCTTCCTGTTCATGATGTTTGGCTATTATTTTCAAAGCTTCAACACCATGCGCTATTATTTCGCCTTGTCGATTGCACTGACGGCGATGACCTGTTTGCTGAAGCGAAGCTATCCGGCCTTTGTATTGCTGGTTTTGCTGGCCGCGGCATTTCACAAGTCTGCGCTGACGGTGTTTGTTTTGTACCCGCTCTGCATCTGCCGATGGCGGAGGCTCCACAGGGGCCTGGCGGCAGCGCTTGGCTGCGCGGTTCTTATGCTGCACGAGAGGGTTCTGGATCTGCTGGTCGCGCTGTATCCTTCCTGGGAGGGCACGACAGATCTGGCGGCGGGAACCCGCGTGTCCTGGGTGAACATCCTGCGCTGCGCGGGCGTTTTGCTGCTGGCCGTTTTGGTGCAGCGGCTGGTGCAGCGGCGGGACGCCGCAGAGGAAATGCCGCCGTTTCGGCAGCGGCAGCTGCGGATGTATATCAACGGAAGCTTTCTGGGACTGCTGCTGTATGTGTTCGGCTGGTTTATTCCGGAGGTGTCCCGCATCTGCTACTATCTGACCTTTACGCAGGTTTTCCTGCTTCCGATGCTGCTGCATCGCATTCCGGACGAGGACGCGCAGACGAGGACAGCGGAGAAATCCGAAGCGGCTGCCCAAGGGGAAGCAAAGAAAGAAGCGAAGAAAGAAGCGAAGAAAGAAGCGAGGGGCGGCATCCTTGCATCGGCGGCACGGTCAGCAGGAGCCGTGCGGTCGAAAAGAGGGCTTCTGACCGCATTGGTGCTCGCGGCGGCAATGCTGTATTTTGCCCTGCTGCTGCGCACAGCAGACCGGGAGACCATCAAGCTTTTGCCCTATAAGAGCTTTTTGTTTCATGATTTGAATCAGACACCGTCGGGGAGTGTGGAATGAACATACCGCTGATTAGTATCATTACCCCCTGCTACCAGGCAGGGAATAAGCTGCCGGAGACGGTGGAAAGCATTCTGGCGCAGACCTTTGATGATTACGAGATCATTGTGAAGGATGCAGGCTCTACGGACGGCAGCATCGAAAAGCTTCCGGGAAGCCGTCATATCCGGCTCATCCGCAGCAGGGATGAGGGAATTTATGATGGGATGAATCAGGCCATCCTGACCGCAAAGGGCGAGTACCTGTATTTCCTCAACTGCGGAGACCGGCTTCACGATGAGAGGGTACTGCAGCACGTGGCGGAGCAGATTGCGGCAGGGAGAACAAAGGCGGGCAGCCGGCACGTCATTCTTTACGGCGATGTTCTGGAGGAGAGAACCGGACAGAGGGTGAATGCAAAGCCTGCCATGACAAGGTTTGCCATGTATCGAAACCTTCCCTGCCATCAGGCCTGCTTCTACAGCAGGTCATTGTTTGAGGAGCGTCAATTCAATACAGATTATCGGGTGAGGGCGGATTACGAGCATTTCCTCTGGAGCGTGATGGAGATGGGGGCCAGGGCCGTCCCCATGGATCTTGTGGTGGCGGATTACGAGGGCGGAGGCTTCTCGGAGACAAAGGACAATAAGGAGCGTTCGGCGAAGGAGCATCGGGAGATTACCGGCAGATATTTCACCCAAAGGGAGCTGTTTCTTTATCGGTCGGCGATGCTGCTGAGTCTTCAGCCCGTGCGGGAGAAGCTGGCCTCCTTCCCGGCAACGGCGGCCTTGTACGACAGGGTTAAGAACGCGATATACAAGAAGAGCTAAGGATTTTTGAATTGATGAGAGTTTTGTGGTTATGCAATATCATGCTGCCAGCCTTCGCGAAAAGGGAGGGACTTCCCTTTTCGGTTCGGGAGGGATGGCTTACCGGCTGCTTTCACCGGCTGGTGGCGGAAAAGGTAGAGGCCGGAAAGGATGAAAACCTGCTGGAGCTTGGCGTCTGTGTGCCGGTTCCGGAATTCCTTGCCGGCTGCAGGAAGGAGATTGAGGGAGCCGTATTCTACGGCTATACGGAAAACCTGAATACGCCGGAGGACTATGACGGACAGCTGGCGCAGCGGTTCGGGGAGATCCTGTCGGATTTTCAGCCGGACATCGTGCATATTTTCGGCACGGAATTTCCTCATGCGCTGGCTATGGTTCGTGCCTTCGGTCATCCGGAGAAAACATTGGTGGGGATGCAGGGGCTTTGCGGCGCCATTGCGGATGTGTACATGGCGGAGCTTCCCTACAGGGTGCAGCGGTTTAGAACCTTCCGGGACATCGTCCGGCGGGATTCGCTGAAGGATCAGCAGAAGAAATTCCGCCGCCGTGCGGAGAACGAACGCAAGACCCTGAAGGGAGTGCTGCACATCACAGGTCGGACGACCTTTGATCGGGAGGGAGCTCTGGCCATTCAGCCGGAGGGCATCTATCACCTGATGAACGAAACGCTTCGGCCGGAGTTCTACGAGGATCGATGGGATCTGAATGCGGTGCAGCGGCACAGTATTTTTTTAAGTCAGGGAGATTACCCGCTGAAGGGCTTTCACTTTGTTCTGCAGGCACTGCCGAAGGTGCTGGAGGAGTTTCCGGATGCCGTGGTGTATGTGTCCGGCAACTCCATCATCGGGAACGTCGGCGGGCAGATTCCGCAAAAAAGGCTGCCGGAATTCTTGTGGATCACGGCCTACGGACGATACCTGAAGCGGCTGATTGCGGAGGGAAAGCTGGAGGGGCACGTGGTGATGCTGGGCTCTTTGTCTGCGGAGGAAATGAAGAGGCAGTACCTGCGAAGCCACGTCTTTGTCTGCCCCTCCGTGATCGAGAATTCGCCCAACTCGCTTTGTGAGGCCATGCTGCTGGGCATGCCGGTCATTGCTTCCCGGGCGGGCGGGATTCCGGATCTTGTGGAGAACGGAGAAGAGGGGCTGCTGTTCCAGACAGGGGACACGGAGGCTCTGGCAGAGGATATCTGCAACCTGTTCACCAACGATCAGTTTGCCTGCAGGATGGCCAGCGCGGCGCACAAGTCCGCTGCTGTGCGGCACAATCCGCACACCAATTATCTCCGCATACTGGAAATTTATCGGAGCATGACATGACACCTACGGTTGCATTTGCCGCCAACTACATCAATCACCACCAGATCCCCTTCTGCGAGGCCATGCTGGAGAGAGTGGGGGAGGGCTTTTCCTTTATTCAGCTGGAGGAAATGGAGGAGGAGCGCTGCCGCATGGGCTGGGTGGACCGCTCCGGGGAGCTTCCCTGGGTGCTCAAATGGTCGGAGGATCGGCAGGAGGCGGAGCGGGAGATGCTCTCCTGTGATCTGCTGCTTGTGGGATGGGCACCGCAGCTGCGGAAGCTGATCCTGCGGCGGATGAAGCTGCATCGTCCGGTGTTCCAGATCAGCGAGCGAATCTACAAGGAGGGCCAGTGGAGGGCCGTGATGCCAAGAGGCCTTCTGGACAAATATAAGGCCTTCACGCAATTCCGCAGGGATCCGTATTTTCTTTTGTGTGCGGGGGCCTATGTGGGCTCGGATTACGACATCATCCGTGCATTTCCGGGTAAGAAGTATCGCTGGGGGTATTTTCCGCCTCTGCGGGTATATGAGGGGGATCGTCCGCCCATTCGTCACAGAGGTGCGGATGATGTGACGGAGCTGATCTGGGCCGGACGTTTTGTGGAATTCAAGCATATCGAAAGGGTGTTGTCTTTGGCGGATCGTCTCCAAAGGGACGGAAGGTCCTTCCTGCTGCATGTTGCGGGAGACGGGACGCCTGCACAGTCCGAGGCCGCCCACCGCTATGTGGAGCAGCATGGTCTGGAGGAATGCGTGATCATGCATGGCTTTACCTCGCCGGATTTTGTGCGGGAGCTGATGGAGCAGAGCGACATCTTTGTGTTCACCAGTGATCACGGAGAGGGGTGGGGTGCTGTCTTAAACGAGGCGATGAACAGCGGCTGTGCACCGGTGGCCGATGCGCAGGCCGGTGCGGTGCCGTATCTGATTCAGAACAGCATCAACGGATACATCTATGCGGACGGGGACGAGGAGGATCTGGTGCGCAAGGTGGAGCGCCTGATCGACGACACGGATCTGTGCGAGCGCTTTGCCGACCTGTCCTATCGGAAGATCCGCAATCTGTGGAATGCGGAGGTGGCGGCTGAGCGGTTTTTGAATTTTGGCGAAGAGGTGCTCGAGGCCTGCGAGGAGAGGCGGATTCACGCAAAGGGAGGACGCAGAGTATCTGCACCGGATCTTCGCAGGGCAAGGGAAGGGCTTCCGATGGAGGGACCCATGAGTCCGGATCCTTCCCTGAGACCGTTTCTGAAGGTGCCGAAGGCACAGGAGAACAAAAAGGCTTCTCCGGTGGGAGAGCTTTTGTCGGAGGATGTGGATTAGGCTGCGTAAGGGGGAAATATGCAGGAGCTGATATCGGTGGTGGTGCCGGTTTACAACGCGGAGAGGTTTCTGCGCAAAACCGTAGAGAGCATTTGCGCACAGACCGATGAAAATTACGAAATCATACTGGTGGATGACGGATCCGGGGACAGCTCGCTTTCTTTGTGCCGGGAATTGGCCGGGGAGGATTCCAGAATCCGCGTGCTTACGCAGAAAAACGCAGGTCCCTCCGCCGCCCGCAACGCCGGTGTCCGAGAGGCGCGCGGAGAATATATCAGCTTCGTGGATGCCGACGATCTCATTTATCCGGACATGCTTGCCAACCTCAGGAACGGAATGGAGGTCATGCGCAGGGAGGGAAGAAACAACGTGCAGATCCAGATCGGCCGTGAGGAGATCGACGAAGAGGGGAACATCCTGCCGGCAGCTGTTTATCCTCCGGAGGTGGCAACCTTGATTCCGCCGGTTCTCTTTGTGCAGAGCATGCTCCTGTACACCGGGGACGCCTCCCTGTGTACCAAGCTGACGCCGCGCCGTATTCTTCTGCAGCATCCCTTTGAGGAGGGGGTGCTGGGGGAGGATTTTCGTCTGCTGACACATCTCGTGGATGTACTGGACGGAATATACAGCCTGCCGCAGATCGGGTATCGGGTCGTGCACCGAAAGGGGAGCGTTACCCGGCGCAAAAGCATTCATCAGTTTTCACGGGTGTACATTTCGATCGTTGAGGCCTCCGATTATGTGGAGCAGGTGCTGGTGCCGCGGTATCCGAAGCTTGAGGTGGCCGCCAGACGCTTTGGCCTGTACGAACGGCTGGATTATATGCTGCATGTCCCGATTGCCGAGATGAACCGCAGCAACGGCTTTTATATGAGTGTCCTTCATTATCTCCGGGACAACCGCACCTCCATTCGGGAGAACCCCTATCTGACAAGGAAAAGCAGATGGTATCTGACGCTGCTGTCGACCGCGCCGGTGACCGTCCGAACGGTTCACAGGATCAGCATGCGGCTGCGCGGCATTTCCGTGTAAGGGCCGCTGTGCATTCGCTAACCAGCGCCAGGACCCGTCGCTGGCCAGATGATGAACAGTGACAAAATCGACGGGAAGCCGAGCATGTTTTATCTGGAAAAAAGGCAACAGCCGTCTTATAATCAGTAACGTTCATGTAATTGTTTCCACTAGAAATCGGGGAAACGGAGAACGCGGCGGTTGACGCTGTTTCCGCAAGCCCCGGAGGAAGGCAGATCATTATGGAGAAGAAGAATCTGGACTGGTCAAATCTTGGCTTCAGCTATGTGAAGACGGATAAGCGCTATGTTGCCAACTACAAGGCGGAAGTGGGCAAGTGGGATGACGGTGCGCTTATTGATGACGACAGGATTGTCATGAGTGAGGATGCGGGTGTTCTGCAGTACAGCCAGTCTGTTTTCGAGGGACTGAAGGCATATACCACAAAGGACGGCCATATCGTGACCTTCCGTCCGGATCTGAACGGACAGAGAATGTACGATTCGGCACTTCGTCTGGAGATGCCGCCGCTTCCTGTGGAGCAGTTCATCGATTCCATTCATCAGGTGGTCAAGGCCAATACGGCATGGGTTCCGCCTTACGGGACCGGGGCAACCCTCTACATTCGTCCTTACATGTTCGGCATCAGCCCGGTCATCGGGGTAAAGCCGGCGGATGACTATCATTATCGTGTGTTTGCAACTCCGGTGGGTCCTTATTTTAAGGGCGGCGCAAAGCCGATCTATGTCCGCATTACAGATTATGACCGCGCAGCACCGCACGGAACCGGCAACATCAAGGCAGGTCTGAACTATGCCATGAGCCTGCATGCGATCGTGGAAGCCCACAAGGAGGGCTATGCGGAGAACATTTATCTGGATGCGGCAACCAGAACTAAGATCGAGGAGACCGGCGGCGCCAACATCCTTCTGATCGATCAGGACGATCGTCTGGTGGTTCCGAAGTCGGATTCCATCCTGCCCTCCATCACAAGACGCAGCCTTGTCTATGTGGCAGAGCATTACCTTGGAATGACCGTGGACGAGCGCCCGGTATATCTGCAGGAGCTCAAGGACGGAAACTTCAAGGAGGTCGGTCTTTGCGGTACGGCGGCGGTCATCAGCCCCATCGGAAAGATCAACGATCACGGAACGGATATCGAGATTGCATCCGGCATGGAGGAGATCGGACCCTGGATGAACAAGCTGCGCACGACGCTGCTGGGCATTCAGGAAGGGGAGCTGGAGGCTCCGGAGGGCTGGATTCACGTCATCGAGTAATCGATGCGAGCGCGGCTCTGCAGCCAAAGGCGAAGGCGGATCGAACGATCCTTTCCGGCATCAGTCGGGAGGAAGAGCCTTTGTCCCTGATATCAGAACATAACAAAACAGAACCCTTTGCAGATACGGCGGGGGTTCTGTTTTTGCGTGTTCGGTTCAGCACCTGCCGATTTCAATCATAAATCGGCTGCTTGCAGACGAATCCATGATTGAAATCGGCAGGCGGCCAAGGGGCAAAGCCCCTCTGGCCTGCCGCATTGAGATTTTCCTTCGGAAAATCTCAATGCGGCAGATGAACCGTACGTACGGTGCTGTGAGAGGACGGCGGCTGATCATTGCCGTGATTTCTTTCCGGCCAGCGAAATCAGAACCAGCATCAGGAAAATAGCGGCGAAGCCGATGGCATCCGTCCATGTGAAGGCACTGCCGAGGAAGGCAGTGGAAATGACCGCCGCCGTGACCGGCTCCGAGAAGCCGTACAGGCTGCCCTTTCCGGGACCGATGTACTTGATTCCCTGAAGGTAAAGGGGAAACGCCATGACATTTCCTACCAGAACCACAAAGCCGACGCCGAACCAGCCGACTGCAGTGGGGACGTAGTGCCAGCTCCAGGATTGAAAGATGATCGCGATGACGATGCTCCCCATGAGGAACGACCATCCCTGCAGCAAAAAGACGGAATACCGCTCCATGAGCTTTCCCGGAACCATGTTGTAGATGGTGACGCAGCCGGCGCACAGGACGCCGGTGGCAAGGGCCGACGGAGGCACCTGCATATGGGTCAGATCACCGCCGGTGGACAGGAGGAACACGCCGAACAGAGCCAGAAAAACAGCCAGGATTTCCATGGCCTTCGGCCGCCGCTTCGCCTGCACACAGGTGATCAGAAGGATCATGGCCGGTGCCAAATCCTGCAGGAGAGTGCCGACCCCGGCGCTGGAAAGCTGGATGGTGGTGAAATACAGGAACTGGCAGGCGGAAACACCGGCAAGGCCGTAGATGAGGAGCCGCCGCCTGTCCGAACGATTCCTCCACGGATCCAGAATGTGCGCACCGGATCGGACAAAGCAGAAGGCCAGAAGAAGGATTCCTGCCAGTCCCAGCCGGATCGGGACCAGCCAGCGGACATCCATCCCCTCGTGCTGAAACAGAAATTGCCCCATGGAGCCGGATAAGCCCCAGCAGGCTCCGCCGGCCAGGGTCAGAAGGGCACCCTTGAGGTGGACGGAATTGTGCTGCGTCAGGGCGCTCCCACTGCCGGCGGCAGCGGTGCTGTGACGGTACTTCTTGTGATGATATATGTTCATGATCTTATCTCCTCTCAGCTCTCCGGACTGTTCTTATTCAGCAGGAAGTCATAGACGTTCATAAGCAGTACACCGGACGCATTGTAGTACGGTGCAGGTGTATCCTTGGTAAGGATAATCCGCTTGAAAAAGTCTCCTGTCAACATCAAAGAACGCTGCTCCTGTTCCATTTTGGCCTGATCCGGGTAAAGTTCCGGCGGAGCATACTGCAGTCGGTAACTTTGCTATGACAAGGTTCGGCAAAATCCTGGCATAATTTCCCCGAAACAGAGGCCTCACCCGGATTGAAACAGAGGATTCAACTGCGATAAAATGAAATATTATATGTAAAACGTTGGTTAACAGCCGATCCGTGCGTTCCACCGGAGGCTCCTGAAAGAAGCTTCTGCATTGAAAGGATTCACTATTATGAAGCGTCCGCAAAGTTTACGCCTTATCAGTGTGTGTCTGGCCGTGATTACCGCCTTCAGCAGTGTAGCAGGCAGCGCCTGTACTGTTTCCGTGAATGCGGCGGCGGTCCGCAGTGATGTATCGTCGGCAGCCTCAGCATCCGCAGAGAGCAATGCGTCGGCAGCCTCGGCATCGACCCAGAGCAGTACGTCATCCGCAGACTCGGCGGGGGAGCTGTCCTCCGAGGAGGTCATGGCAAGTGTCGAGCAGCAGCTCAGTGCGCAGCTGGGACAGGAGGTCGAGCTGGTTCCGGAAACAGACACGAGCGGCGTTGCAGCAGACGTGCAGACCCAGACGCAGGAGGATGCTGCCGGGACATCCGATCCGCAGACTACGGCAAAGGAGGACTCCGATCCGCAGGCGGCGGAGGCGGAAAGCTCCGATTCGGCTGGGACGGGAGACGATGCGCTGATTACGGACATCACCAAGGGCGAAGACGGAACCGTCACGGCCACAGACAAGTACGGCACGACGGCAACCGTCAACACGCAGACAGGAGACACCGAGGTGGACCTGTCCGGCACCGATGCGCAGATGCAGTTGGAATACAATGCGGCGGATGCGCTGAACAGTCCGACAGAGGATGCGGAATATCTGGGCAGTGACAGCGAAAGCGGCTTTGCCATGTACCGCAGCCAGGTCAATTATGAGGACATCGACTGGGAGTCCGAGGAGGCCGAGGAGCAGGAGCTCCAGCGGATGATCGACTGGATGGAAACGCCGGCCCTTTCCGGCGACACCTTAAGTCAGGCACTGCAGGCGGCGGCAGACTGGAATACCGAGGTGCTGCAGAACTGCTATGAGCCGGTGTATGAGGATGAGCCCGTTGCCGCCATGGCGCTGGAGGAGGAAGAGGACAACACGGAGGCCATCGACGAGGAGGAAACGGACGAAGAAATCGACAAGACAGCAGATGACGGGACAGAAGAAAACGGTGGCGAGGAAACCGAGGAGGAGGCCGACAAGGAAACCGACGGGGATACCGAGGCTTCTGAGACACCGGAGCTCATTGGCTACGAGCTGAAGGAGGAGTATGCCGAGGCCGAGCCGGAGGCAACAGACCTTGTCAGCTTCTGCGAGGCGGCAGCGCCCGGCGCGGATGAAGCGGGGGTCAGTGCCGCAGCTGCGTCACTGGATGACGGCATCATGAGTATTTCAGATGAAGGCACCGAGGACACAGACGCGAAGGACACCTCCTGGGTCAGCACGACGGTCTACTTTGTGGACGAGTCCGCTCTTTTGATCCATGTTGTCGATGAGGAAGGAAAAGGCATCAACGGCGCATCCGTCTATGTTCAGACCCAGGAGGAGAGCCCGCAGACCTGGGAGACCGTCACCAAGAGCCTCACCGACGGCAGCGCGGATTCTGACGGAATGGCACTCCTTGAGTTGGGGGACGCGGGACAGGTCTACAGCCTTCTGATTACGATTGATCACCCGGATTATTGCGGCGTTACCAGCGCGGAGATCATCGAGGGCGGAGGCGAGCTGACCTATACGCTGCGAGAGAGGACACAGGGAGAGGTCTATGTGCGGGGCATCACCCTTGACGGAACGGATATTTACAACAATCCGCAGGATCTCTGCGTACAGAAGGAAAACACGTCCGTCAGTGAAATCTCCGTGTATGTGGAGATCAAAGGAAACGGTCCGGCGCAGCTGCCCGGTGCCGGTCAGCTGGAGCTGTGCAGCGATGGTGTGAGTGTCAACGGGCTGGCTGATCTGATTACCTGCGCGGATGTCACCTCCGACGATGGGACGGGGTACCGCGTCTATACCTTCCGGGGACAGTGGAACGGATATTCCGGCAGCTCGCCGAGATTAAAGGTGGGAAAAACCGTTTCCGTCCGATGGGCAGAAGGCACGAAAACAACCTGGGCAGAATCCACGGCGGAGGATAAGAAAACCGTGAACACCCAGCTGAACATCACGGCTCCTTTGATGGAGGACAAAAGCGGCACCACGATCTTCCGCTGGATCTCCACGAAGGATACCTCAAGACTGGGAATCATCCTCCCGGACGGCAGTCCGCTGGCCGGAACGGTGATTGAGGGCCCGCTGGCGCTGATGTCTCTTCCGGTGGATGTGCTCTACGATACGGCGGCAGGGACCGTTACGATTGCCGGGCATTTCGGGTGGAACAGCGACGACACGGCAGCGAACCTGTGGAGCTCCCTCAAGCAGGCCAAAAACAGCAATTGCTCCCTGGGTCAGTACCTGAAGAGCAGGTTCGCGATGTCTACCTACGGCGATTACATCAAAAAGACGATTGGAGACTTCGGTGAAAATTACTATGACATGAAGAAGGTGAACACTGCCATCGGCCAGATCGCATACGGCGGAAAAGGCAGCTGGAGCGTTGACATCGGCCTCTACCTTGTACTGAAGCTCAACACGAAGGAGGGAGGTGTCTACGGGGTTGACGGGTTTGTCCGGTTTACGGGGGCGGCAGGGTACACCTTTACCAGCTATTATCTCATACCCGGGCTCCTGATACCGGCGTATTTTGGCTTTAATCTGAAGGGCGAGTTCATGGTCTCCGCCCGGATCTACGGCAAAACCAACGGCGTTGCCCTTTCCGTTTTTGATATTGCAACGGAGGAGGATGGAATTGAGGACTATGACACCCTCAGCATCATGATCTCGGTCGTCCTCAGTGCCTACCTGGGAGTGGGCTTTCGGGGATTGTTCAGCGGAGAACTTTCGGGCGCCGTAGGAATCTATGACCGGTTGGATCTGCTGTCGAACTTCCGCAATCGGGTGTACTGGGGGTACAGCCTGCGGCTTTCCTTTAAATCCTTCCTTTTTAATTTTTCCTGGCCGTTCAGCGGGAAAATGGAGAAGCTTTCAGACACGCGGTTGGACCTTCTGGACGATCCCAGCGATCAGAAGCCGACCCTCCCCGGAGGGTATGTTCCGCTTCCCGTATCGCTGGACGACGAGGACTTAGCACTGTCCGAGAAGCTGGAGGTTGCGGACGATGAGGAGTCGGCGGCAGAAGGAATGTATACGTCCTGCGTCGACCCGGATGCCAGTGAGGATATCACGATCGACAGCGACGGAACGCAGACAGAGAAACGGTCCTATGCACAAAGCACCAATGCGACAGTGGATGCCAACAGTACCGAGCATGTGGTGCTGGAGGGAGTCGCCTCCTCGGATACGATGGAATATATCCCGGGGATGTTCATTCGAATTGCCAATGTAAAGGACGAGCAGTACTTCAGCGGAGAGACCGTGCCCCGCGTGACGATCACGAAGACGTCGACAGAGGGACTGGGGGAAACCATCGCGCTTCCTGCCACGCAGGACGGGTACGGCGGCAAATACTACGGCTACGATTATAATTTCAGCGTATATGAGGGAGATAAATACTATTTCTTTATCATTTCCAGCTCCTGCGTGGCGCCGGAGGGGCAGACCGTGTCAGAGCTGGCAGGAGCCAACCGTCTGCGTGTGGTTCTTCTGGACAAGACGGATCTGTCGGTTCACAGCCAGAGGGTTCTTTACAAGTACTCGGCCGGAGAGCAGGGGCAGAATTATTTTTACGTAGGAACGCCCAGCATCGCCAGTGATTATCTTGGAGAAGAGGCGTACAAGGCCGGAGTGGCACCCCGCAAGGTGAAGGAGCAATATCAGCAGTATCAGCAGGCCCACGATTACGGCGAGGATTTTGCACAGTCGCTGCTGAATGATTTCGGGGCGCAGTATCTGAATCAAACCGGCTATTACGTGGCGTGCGGGATTGCAACCAATCTTTCGGCATTTACAACGGGAACCGGAGAGGAGGAAACGGACCTGGGGTACGGACTGTACCTTGCCCGCGGCGGGGATTACGTAGATGCCTGGTCCTCCTGCGCGGACGGAAAAATCATCATGGACGGCATTGAGCGGGAAAAGCTGCTGTTTGTCACGATGCATCAGTACAATCCGGTCCTTTTGAGCACGGAGGCACAGAACGATCAGGTGCTCGAAGCCATCAGCCTGTGCAGCGTTTCGGATCCCTATACACTGACCGCCTCCGAGCGTCAAAACTTTGATATGGGCGGCTCCCTGCACAATCTGCAGGAGGTAACATACGAGCAGACTTACGACGGCAATGTCATGGAAAGAGATCTGTATGCGACCGTGAACGGAGAGCTGTGCCGCATTGAAATATCCAACAGTGAGGAAAACGTCATTTCCATGGAGAAAACCATGCTGGGCGTCACCAGCGACACAGGGGAAACCTTCTCCATGGACGCCGAGGGACTCAAGCTGCTGCGTCAGGACCAGTATCTGTTTGCCCTTCGCGGAATGAATGTCAGCGATGTGGGAGATGACGGTGAATTAACCTACGGCACGAAGCTGGAGCTGTTTGTCATTGAGAATGCCGTATGGACCAACGGCACGAAGACGGATGACAACGAGCCCGTGATTTACGGCCCCTTTACCTATACGATCAACAACCGGCAGGCGTACAACGCGGTGGCCGCCTTTGAGGAGGGAGGGATCTTTCTTCTGCGCACGCTGTATCTGGCGGATGAGGAGCAGAAGCTGGTTTCTGTGGCGCAGAATACCAGTGAGGATCCGGACAAGAATGTCCCCGCCGCGGTCAGCACCATCAGCAATCTGTACATGTGGGAGATGGTAGGAGGCGGACTTGCGGTAGAGCTGAATTCAATCGAGCCGTCGAGCACCCGCATCCGCAAAAAGGACAAGACGTTCAGCCTGGATCTGAACATGACCAACATCAACACATACACGGCCAACAGCGTGGAGCTGTGCATTACGGATGACAAGGAGGACGAGAGCCATTACAAATACTACACGATCACTATAAAAGACGGACTGAAGCCGTTCCAGACGAAGACCGTGTCCGCCAATATTGATATTGATGAGTCCTGGACGGGGGAGACGACCCTGTACGCAAAGCTCACAAAGGTGAACGGAACGGATATGATGGAGGGCTTTACGCCGAAGTGGGTGGAGCAGGACGCACTGCTTGGAAACGGAGATTTCTCCCTCTCCGTGGAGGAAAAGGGGGACAGCACGGCGCCGTATGCCAACGTAACCATCCGCAATTACAGCACCCGATCCTTCAAGGATGTGGCGCTGCGGATGGAGGTCAACCGTTCCGCGGACGTTTCCGATGACACGTGGGAGGAATACCTGCAGTATGACTTTGATGAGATGGTAAACGACGGAGCCACGGCTGCCAACGCAAATTCGTCGGTCATGACCGTGCGGATCCCGCTGAAGGAGCTGTGGAAAGCCGATAATGCGGACGGCTTTGTCTATGCCGTACGGTTTACGCTGGTAGGGCAGAACGATATTACGCTGAACAATATCTACACCATCAGCGGCGTTCTGTATAACCGGGAGAGTCCGGTACGGTATGTGACGGTTGCGGCAGAGACGGCAGACAAGACGATGGGAACGGTGCAGGTTGCCGATACGGAGGCGACAGGATCGGCCGATGAGGACACGGCCGGTGTCTACGTGAAGGAGGGCACGAAGGTGACCGTCAGCGCAGAGGCAAAGGACGGATTTGTCCTTGACCACTGGGAAATCCGGGATGTGCTGGACCCTGCCGTGTGGTATCGGATGAGCGATACCTCCGGGACACTTGAGATGTCTGCCGGAGAGGAGCTTGCGGGGACAGACTATACCATTCCGGAAGGGTCCGACTATGTCCTGAGGGCGTATTTCAGAGCTGCCGACGACAGGACACGGGTCAATGTCGTTGCCCTTGAAAAGGTGACGGAAACGGATGCGGAGGGCACCTCGACGGTTACCTACCAGTACAACACCAGCCTGCCGCAGACGGGGATCACCCTGGCGGATGGGACCTCTGTTGACACCATCGCGGCGGACAGTCCGGTTCCTGATGCCGATGCCTATATGCTGAAGGGAGGTCAGACGCTTTGCCTGACACCGCCGGACTCGGAAAATGCGTCCGACGGCGCATGGACCGACGCATGGACGGACGACTGGGTGTTCCGAGGGTTCTGCCTGTACACCTATGACGCCGACAGCGGAAGCTTTACACTTGCAGGCGACATCGAACGACCCTTTGACCAGGAGAGCAACCGGCTGCTCAAGAGCATCACGCAGGAGGCCGGCACCACGGATATTTACGTTGCCATGATCTATGAGGAGAATACAAATCCTCCCATTCGGGTCCGGGTGGATTACAACGGAGGAACCCTGGCGGTCGACAACACAGACTGGCATCTGCTGGAGCCGGGGGACCGCAAGGTAGGACGAAATGTGAGCCTGGGCGAGCATCTGCCGGGAGAAAAGGAGCTGACCTATCGGTACGGAACATTAAACGGCTACAATGTGACCAGTCATGAGACGGATGCCGCCGGCACCGGCGGCTGGAAGTTCCTGACACTGGAGGAGGTGAAATCCTACAGCGGGTATCAGGACGGCGATGTGATTATGGCAAGCTATGCGCCGAAGGCCATGGTGGCCGTGAGCGCGAATGTGGACGACTGGGGGAGTGTCAGCTACACGAAGCCGGAAGACAGCGACACCTACGAGGACGAGAACGGTCTGATTGTCACCGATGCCGGCACCAAGCTGGTGTTTACGGCAACGCCCAGGGAGGGCTATCGGTTTGTAAAATGGCAGCTCCGGGAGGGAGCGACAGGAGATTATAAGACAATTGAAAACGCCGGAGAGGAGTATACCTATCAGGCCAAAGAAGGCGTGTACTACCTGCAGGCCGTGTTTGAGGCGGTCTATACCCTGACGGTATACGGCGGAACCATTGCGGACGAAACAAGCGGCGACGCGGCGGGAGGAAGCTCCTCGGAGGGTGACTTTGCAGAAAATCCGATCCGCCGTGAGTATGCCTGCGGAGAATCCGTGACCGTCCGGCTGGCGGAAGAAGAGGACGAAACGGAGGGCAAAGCCTTCGAAAAATGGTACGTAGACGGACCGGAGGAATTTACAAAGAACCTCACGGAGGATCAGCTGAAGGCAAAGACCCTTACCTTCACGATGCCTGTGGGAGACGTGGTTGTGATGGCTCTCTATGAAGGAACGAAGTATACCATTCAGGCATCAGCCGGTGAGAACGGTACCATCACGCCGAGCGGGAAGGTGCCGGTTTCGGAAGGGGAGGACATCACCTTCACCATGACGCCGAAGGACGGCTATCAGATCGATACCGTGACCGTGGACGGCAAGCAGGTCTCCCTGAATCAGGAAGAAACCCTGACAGACAGCACGGCTCCAGCAGGCAATGCGGCAGGGACGGATGATACGGCAGCAGACGCAGCGGCTTCGAACGGCGAAACGGCTTCGAACGGTGCGGCAGGGACGGGAACCTACACCTTCCAAGACGTGGAAGGAGACCACAGCATTCAGGTCACCTTTAAGAAGGAAACCGCGACGCTTGTTGTCCGAAACGAGGTCACCGGCGAGCTGGGAGACCGGGCAAGATCCTTTGAGTTTACCCTTTGCTATGCGGACGAAGCGGGAGACAGCAGAACGGAAACCTTCTCCCTCGTGCATGGCGGCAGCGCCACCTGGAAGGACATTCCGATCGGCAGCACGCTGACGGTCACGCAGACAGCAAGCGACGGATACACGACCTCCTATGTCACAGCCTGTGACGGGACGGCCGATGCGTCCGCGGATGGCTGCGAGGTCAGTCTGGAGGTCGGGAAGGGAACGACAACCATCACCTTCACCAATGATAAAAAGGCCAACATGGACACAGGAGTCGAGCTGGGGAGCCTGCCCTATGTGCTCCTGCTGGTCATTGCTGCTGCCGGCGGCGCGGCCATGGCAGTACGGCGCCGCAGGGAACAGGAAAACCGTGAATGACCGTGAATGACTGCAGAGGATAGCCTGCGAACAGGAAAAGCGAATAACAAAAGCTCAGGTAATTGAAGAAAAAGGAGTGCCCTCCAAAGTCTGAGGGGCACTCTTTTTTGCTGTCCGGCTTACGATGTAAGTGTTGACAAACTGTTTCGAAGGCTGTACACTACGCTGTGCGTTAGTTTTGATAAACTAATCAGGATTAAAACATGGTAATTTTTGATTTCAAAAGCTCACACAGATAAGCACAAGATAAGAATGGGGGCCAAAAGACGATGATGCCGTTGGCGTTTGCGAAAACAGGAGAAAAGGTTTTGGTTGCGAGGATCGGCGGAAATGAGCAGGCAAAGAAGCATCTGGAGGATCTTGGCTTTGTGGTCGGAGCGCAGGTGGAGATCATCTCCGCAGCAGGCGACGGCAACATTATTGTCAATCTGAAGGAATCCCGGCTGGCCATTACAGCCGAAATGGCTTCCAAGATCATGACCAACTAAGGAAACGCTTTCATCAGCGTTTCCTTAAAGCAAAAGCGCTGCGGACGACAGTGCTTTCCCGATCAACAGACTGCGGATGCACGGCGAGGCGCCGCGCATCCGTTGAATGCGGGAAACCGCGCAGGATATGAGGAGGACTTAGCATGAAGACATTAAGAGACATCCCTGTCGGTCAGACAGCGGTCGTCGCCAGGATCCACGGCGAGGGCGGACTGAAGAGGCGGATCATGGACATGGGAATTACCAAGGGCACGGAGATTTATGTGCGTAAGGTAGCTCCCCTTGGCGACCCCGTGGAGGTAACGGTTCGCGGCTACGAGCTGTCCCTTCGCAAGGAGGACGCAGACATCCTTGAGATGCAGTAGGCACAGAGAAATGACGGTCTGAAGTCGGTGCGCCGATCGCAAAGGCAGCGGTGTTAAACCGCCTGCCGGGAATCGATGTACTGCAGTATGAAGAAGAGAGGATGAAGGAGATGGAATACAAGATCGCATTGGCCGGTAATCCGAACTGCGGCAAAACAACCCTGTTCAACAGCTTAACCGGCAGCAACCAGTATGTCGGCAACTGGCCCGGCGTTACGGTGGAGAAAAAGGAAGGACGCTTGAAGGGCAATAAGGAGGTCATCATTCAGGACCTTCCCGGAATTTACTCCCTCAGCCCGTACACGCTGGAGGAGGTCGTAACCCGTAACTACATCGTCAACGAGAAGCCGGATGCTGTTTTGAACATCGTTGACGGCACCAACATCGAGCGAAACCTGTACCTGACCACGCAGCTGATTGAGATCGGCATCCCGGTTGTGGTTGCCATCAACATGATGGATCTGGTCCGCAAGAACGGTGACAACATCGACATCAAGGCTCTGAGCAAGGAGCTGGGCTGCAAGGTGATTGAGATCTCCGCCCTCAAGAATGAGCACATCATGGATGCGGCCAATCTGTGCATTGAGGCGGCGAAGGAAGGAAAGAAGAAGGAGCTTCCGCACGTATTCACCGGCAGCGTGGAGCATGCACTGGCGCATATCGAGGAGTCCATTCAGGATCTTGTAGACAAGAGGGAGCTGCGCTGGTTTGCCATCAAGATTTTCGAGCGCGATACCAAGGCGATTGAGAATCTGAAGCTGGATGCTTCCTTGAAGAGCCATATAGAGGAGCACATCAAGGACTGCGAGAAGGAGCTGGATGACGATTCCGAGTCCATCATCACCAACCAGAGATACACCTACATCACAGAGCTGGTTTCCCGGACCGTGAAGAAGGGCAAGCAGCCCGGCACGCTCAGCACCTCGGATAAGATTGACCGCATCGTGACCAACCGCTTCCTGGCTCTGCCGATTTTTGCGGCGGTGATGTTCCTGGTTTACTATGTATCCGTCAGCACGCTGGGCGGCATTGTGACCGACTGGACCAATGATGTGCTGTTCGGTGAGTGGATCGGCGGCGGAGCAGAGACCCTGCTCACCAACATGGGCGCTTCGGACTGGGTGATTTCGCTGGTTGTGGACGGCATCATCGGCGGCATCGGTGCTCCGATCGGCTTTGTCCCGCAGATGGCGATTGTGTTCCTGTTCCTGAGCTTTCTTGAGGATGTCGGCTACATGGCACGTGTTGCCTTCATCATGGACCGTATCTTCCGCAAGTTCGGACTGTCCGGAAAGAGCTTCATTCCGTTCCTGATTTCCTCAGGCTGCGGTGTTCCCGGCATCATGTCCACACGTACCATTGAGTCCGAGCAGGACCGCCGCATGACCATGATCACAACCACCATGATCCCCTGCGGTGCGAAGCTTCCTGTCATCGCACTGATTGCAGGCTATCTGATGGGCGGCTCCTGGTGGATGGCTCCGGTTATGTATTTTGCCGGCATCGCACTGGTGATCATCTACTGCATTATCCTGAAGAAGACCAAATTCTTCGCCGGTGATCCGGTTCCCTTCGTTATGGAGCTTCCGGCCTATCACCTTCCTTCCCTGAAGGGCATCCTGCTTCATGTCTGGGAGCGTGTATGGGCCTTCATCAAGAAGGCAGGTACCATTCTGTTCCTGTGCTGCGCCGTGATGTGGTTCCTGGGCAGCTTCGGTGTTGTGGACGGTGTCTTCGGTCTGGTGGAGGACACGGCAGATTCTCTGCTGGCGGCTGTCGGCGGCGTTCTGGCTCCGATCTTTGCTCCTTTGGGCTTCGGCACATGGCAGGCAGTGGCTTCCTCCCTGTCCGGCTTCGTTGCAAAGGAAGGTATCGTTTCCACGATGTCCCTTCTGTCTGCACTGGGTGAAGAGATCGAGGAGTACGAGGTTTCCATGCACGATGCCTTCCAGGCCTTTTTCCCGACCAGCATCGCAGCGGTTTCCTTCCTGGTATTCAACTGCTTTGACTCACCGTGCCTTGCAGCCATTTCCACGATGGCAAAGGAAATCGGCAGCCGGAAGTTCTTCTGGTATTCTCTGCTGTTCCAGAACGTTGCCGCATACTGCGTGACCCTGATTATCTATCAGCTGATCGGTGTGCTGATCGGCGAGGTGGCCTTCGGCGCCGCAACCATCGTTGCAGCGGTTCTGCTGGTGGGCGTCATCTACCTGCTGGTGCGCAAGGATCCCAATAAGAAAGCAAAGGCCTGAGCCTGATGGAAACGACGGAATCCGCGTTTCCGTGAAGGATGATGTGACAGCAAGGATATACCTGCAGACGAGATGTCTGCAGGTATATCTGTTTTCAGATACATTGGATTGCAGGAGGTGCGAGCAGAAATGAGAATTGATGTTCCGATCAATTCAGCAGATGTCGTGGTTCTTGTTGTCCTCGCTGTCTTGTTTGTTGCCGGAATCCGAATTGTCATCGGGTTTTTCAGGACCCCGAAGCATAAGGATACCGTGGATCGGGCAGATGAGGAGAATCGGAAGGAGGATTAGCGATGGTAGATTTTGTTGTCACAGCGATCGTTCTGCTTCTGTGTGCTGCGTGTGTATGGAAGCTGATTTCCAACAGACGGAAGGGCATTTCCAACTGCAGCGGCTGCACCGGCTGCGGCGGATCCTGCGGCTGCGGTGATCACGGATGCAGTACGGAAAATGTGCCGGAACGGTTCAAAGCAAAAAAATGACACAGCCGTTCATTAAGAAGGAGATTTTAGAAATGATACAGGTTACGGTCGGCATTGACGGTATGATGTGCGGGATGTGCGAATCGCACGTCGCGGATGCCATTCGCAAGCAGCTCCCGGATGCCAAAAGGGTGTCAGCCTCCGCAGGAAAAGGAGAGGCCGTCTTTTTTCTGGAAAATGCGCTCCCGCTTCCTATGCTGAAGCACGAGCTTCACAGCGCGATGGACCCCCTGGGATATCAGATTCTGTCGGTGACCACAGGTGAGCCGGCAAAGAAAAAAGGACTGTTCCGTTTCGGCAGGTGAGAGCAAAGGAAATGCTGCTTCCTTGGGAAACAATGGTATAATGGGTGGACGGTGTCCGGCGAGAGGGCCGGATGCCGTCCATTTATCGGTTAAAGGAGATCCACGATGCAGCAACTGACATTGTATAACGGGCGTCCGGAGCCGGAAAAGCTTGCCGGCAGGGAGGAAAAGGAGATCCGTGTCTATGATCTTCTGGATTCCCTCGGCATTGCATATCAAAGGACAGATCACGGACATGCGGATACCATGGAGGCTTGCCGCGACATCGATGCCGTTCTGGATTGTCTTGTGTGCAAGAATCTGTTTCTGTGCAATCGCCAGCAGACGAAGTTCTACCTGCTGATGATGCCGGGAGACAAGCCCTTTAAAACCAAGGAGCTGTCATCCCAAATCCAGTCGGCCCGCCTTTCCTTTGCTTCACCGGAGAAGATGGAGGAATATCTGGACATCCATCCGGGATCCGTCAGCGTCATGGGACTGATGAACGATCATGACAATCAGGTGCAGCTGCTGGTGGATGAGGACGTCCGGAAGGGGGAATTCCTTGGCTGTCACCCCTGCGTCAATACCTCCAGTCTGAAGATGAGAGCGGAGGACGTGTTTGGGAAATTTCTGCCGGCTGTTCATCATGAGCCGATCTATGTCAGGCTGACGGGAGAGGGATGACAGAGGCAGACGGACAGGTCAGATCACGGATTGCCCGGGCAGCGGCAGACCGCAGAACGGGTACGGGAGGAATCGGATGAATGCAATCAAGGAAGCTGCAAGACAGATGAAGCTTTCCGCTCCGGCGCTGGCGGCGTCCCCCTTGTCGCAAAGAAACGCCGCACTGGAGAAGATGGCGGAGGCATTGGAGGCACACAGGCAGGAGATTTATGCGGCCAATCAGGAGGATCTGGCAGAGGCGGAGCGCCGGTCCCTGCCGTCTGCCGTTCAGAAGCGCCTGAAATACGATGAGGGCAAGATGCGGGACAGCATTGCAGGACTGCATCAGCTGGCAGCACTCCCGGATCCTGTGGGACGCTGCCTTCTGGCACGGCAGCTGGATGAGGGACTGGAGCTTTATCGCGTCAGTGTTCCCATCGGTGTCATCGGCGTCATTTTTGAGGCGAGGCCGGATGCCATGGTACAGGTGGCCTCCCTTTGCATCAAGAGCGGAAACTGTGCCATCCTCAAGGGTGGAAAGGAAACAGCGAAAACCAACCGGGAGCTGTTTGATCTGATCAAGGAAGCGGTCATCGATGCCGGACTGCCGAAGGGGTGCCTTTTTCAGGCACAGGGGCACAGTGAGATTGACGAGCTGCTGGCCTGTGACGAAGAGGTGGATCTGCTGATTCCGAGAGGCTCCAACCGCTTTGTCCGTTACATTATGGAGCATACCCGCATCCCGGTGATGGGACACTCCAGCGGTATCTGCCATATTTATATGGATGCGAAGGCAGATCAGGAAGCGGCGCTTCCTGTCATCGTGGATGCCAAAACGCAGTATCCGGCTGCCTGCAACGCTGCGGAGACACTGCTGATCCACAGAGGAATTGCCGAAGCCTTTCTTCCTCAGGCAGCAGCGGCATTGGAGAAGGCCGGAGTGCGCCTTCGCGGAACAAAGGAGGCGGCGCAGCTCCTGACAGGAAAGGAAGGTATTTCCGGCATCGCGGCAGAGGATGTGATGCAGG
>CAYXAN010000002.1:0-6450 GCA_964461705.1 uncultured Sarcina sp.
GTCAGCCTCCCCCTTTCATCCCGTACATGCAGATGCACCATGGAGGCTCCAAGCTGATGACAGCGGACAACATCCTCTGCGATTTTCTCCGGAATGATCTGTGTATCCGCTGCGGATACCGGTGCTACCGAAACCATGATTTTTCTCATTGCAGTTCCTCCACAATCTCACGCAGGGTCTGTACCTCTCCCACATTTCCGGGAAAAATGATATAGGGCATTCCGGGAAATTTGCTCTCCGGCCCTGTCATCCACACAGGGATTCCCTTCTTGATCTGTCCCATTACCCGCGCCTTTTTCACGCCCAATGCCTTCGTTCCCACATCGGAGGAGGTGATGCCGCCCTTGGCGATGATGAATCCGGGTTTTACGGTAAGCCTTCCGATGATGCCGGTCACGGCATCCGATATCGCAACAGAAATCTGCAGCTTCTCCTCCGGCGTCATCTCCTCGGGTGCAAGAAGCTGCCGGCTGGTATAAATCACCGCTGTGCGCCCCTGCTGTATCGTCTCCTGCGCCAGCGCTGTGATGCGCTCCGCCTCCTGCAAAAGTCCTCCCTCTTCGAAGAAGGTGTTCACCCGAAACTCCATAAATTCCAGCGAGCCGCCGAGCGTTCTTAGCTCCTTCAGCTGATCCGTGGTCTTCTTTACATGGGATCCTACCAGTACGATGCCGCCGTTTGTCTCTGTTCCCACCAGCTGCTGCTTCTTCAGAAGGGGCTGATCGCTCACCCTGCCGAGCACCTTTGGCAGGGCGGCAGCACTTCTTGCCAGAAACCGCTTTCCCTGCTTCATCGCTGTCACCAATGCCGCGCAGAAAACCTCCAGATCGTCATAGCTGACCGCATTGACAATGATTTTGGCCCGGTTCTTTGCACCCAGCAGCTTGCGAAGGATCCCCTCTGTGTCCAGAGCATTGCTCTCCTCGAGATCAATGGTGATGCAGTCCTTCGCTTTATACGCTCCGCTTGTTTTCTCCTCCACATAGTCCCGCAGATCGGAGGATCGATAGCCAAAGGTCTTGTCCCCTGCAAACTCCGTCATTCCCGCAGGAACCAGTGTGTCCTGTTCCTTTACATAATGCACATTGCCGATGGTGTAGCGGCCGCCCTCCGGAAAGAAGGGGCAGAGGATCTCCCCGTCGATGGATATTCCTGCTTCCTGCTCCAGCGTATCCGCCAGCACCTGCGTTTCCAGAGGAAAATGCCCGCGCAGGGTGGAATCCCCGCGGGAAATGATCATGAAATCCTTCCCCGCCTGAGCCGCTTCCCTGCTCACGCGGGCGGCAATCTGCCGATGTACTCTGCGGGTCTTCTCCTCGGAAAAGCTCCTGGAGTTGGTCAACACATAGAACAGCGGCTCCCGTTCGGCAAAGCCCTGCTGCAGGGTATCCGGCTCCCAATCCGTGTACACCGACACATCGTGAACGGTCTGTACACCGGTCGGATCATCATCCAGCACCACGATTTTAGCCAAAAAGCCCTCCATCGCCTGCGACAGGAGCTGCTCGGCCTTTTCCTCATCCGTCGCCGTTTTGGCCGCAACGGTTTCAAAGGGGAGGATGTGAAGCTCTTTTTCGTTCATCTTGTTGTCTCACCTTTCTGCTGCAGCTTTGTGCGATCCGCTGCAGGCTTCGCCCGATCCTTCCCCTATGCATGCCAGCAAACGGGAAGCCAGACGCGCATCTCACCGTATTCCCTGTTGTCCCAGGCATAATAGGGAATCATCCGCAGCCGTTTTCTCGTCATCTTGTAATTCGTCAGGGGCTGATACAGTGCCTCCCGATCGTAGCCGCTGCGATCCATCACGTACTCCATGGCCTCCAGCGCCGTGATCGTCCGGCCTTCCACCTCCATCTGCACCGGTGTCATCGGTGCCGTTGGATCCAGATAGACATCATCCAGTGTCTGCGCCTCTGCATCAGCGCTCTCGCAGCAGTAAACCAGGGGTCCGCGCTCCACCGCTGCCTGCCCCGCATTTTCCTCCACCATGCTGTGGGCGACGGTGAAGCGGACCTTCATGTCCAGCTCCAGCGTCACATCCAGCTCCCGCACGCTCTCAAAGAAAAGATCCACGTAGCTGCCGCTCTCCTTTTCGGACAGACTGCGGCTTTGCCCCTTCGCTTCTCCTTCCGCCGTGATGCTCCCTTCCTTTGACCAGGCGGGGATCCGAAGCCTAAGGTGCACCGGCTGATCCTGCCGGATGTCCTTTGCCGTGAAATGAATCCTGCCGTCAAAGGGGTAGTCCGTTTCCTGCACCAGGGTAAAGGAGGCGCCGTTTTCCAGCTCCACTGCCGCCTCGTTTGCGCCGTACATGCCGGTCCAAATGCTGTCCCTGGACAGCATATAGGCATATTCCGTGGACTGCGCGATGGTTCTTGCAAGATTCGGCGGGCAGCAATAGCTCAGAATATACTCGCTTCTCTTCAGCGGCCAGATCATCTTATAATCCAGCTTTCTGGTTCTGCGCAGCATGTTCTCATAAAAGAATCGCTTGCCGTCCAGACTTAAGGCCGCAAGATTGGTGTTCAGCATCATGCGCTCGAGCACGTCAAAATATTCCGCCTTCGGATCCAGCTGGAACATCCGGTATGCCCAGAACACCCCTCCCAGGGAGGCACAGGTTTCATTGTAGGCCGTGATGTTGGGCAGCTGATACTCGTAGCCGTAGGCCTGGTGCACAATCTGGTGCACGAAGAAATTGCCGTACGGCGACGCCCCGTTATAGA
This sequence comes from uncultured Sarcina sp., assembly GCA_964461705.1. GTDB lineage: Bacteria > Bacillota > Clostridia > Lachnospirales > Lachnospiraceae > CAG-791. The sequence continues at coordinate 2,727 of CAYXAN010000002.1, forward strand.
GTGCGCCGCACCCGCCGGTAAGGTAAATTTTCTTGTCGACAAGGCTCCTCCAGACCTTGTCGAGTACGGCACGGTATTCTCCGTCCTCTTCCTCCAGGCAAAGGTCCGCCACCCCCGCATAGAGATAGTTTGCCCTTACCGCATGGCCGATGATTTTGTCATGCTTTCTCAAGGGAATCCGATCCTGATTGTCATCCAGACCGTTCTTTACGCTGTCGCGCAGGGCAACGGCACGTCTTGCCAGTGTCAGGTAACGTTCCTCCCCCGTCGTACGGTACATTTCCACAAGGCCCATGTAATGCGACGGGCACACCGCTGTCTGAATCTCGCCGGTCCTTTCCGCTTCATCATAAAGGTGCTCCAGATAATCCGCGGTTCTTTCCGCAATCTGCAGAAAGCTGTCTCTTCCCGTGACCCTTTTATGCACGCAGGCTGCCGTGAACATATGGCCGAAGTTGTAAACCTCAAAATCATTGATGTCACCCATACGGGAAACACCGTTGCCGTTTTGCTCTCCGATGATCTGTTTCGTAGAAAGGTATCCGTCCGACTGCTGCGCCCTTGCGATCAGGTCAATGTACTCCTCGATCTGCTGCTGCAGCTCCTTGTTGTCCTTCTGGTAGGCGGTACAGACAGCGGCCTCCAGCCATTTGTAGAAATCACCGTCGCCGAAGACCGTGCCGTCAAACTCTCCCTCTGCCTCTCCTGCGCAGATTTTAAAATTTTCCACCACATGACTGATGTCCTTGCTGTCGAACATATGCTGCAGCTGCGGCACCGTCGCATCTGCGCAGGTATCAAAGCGATCCTTCCACAAGCCTCCGGTCCATTTCACGTTCATTCCATCCAGGGGATATACCCTGGCATAGGATGATTTTCGGGTATCTGTCAACACGGCTTTCTCCTCCTGTGTGCTGTGCAATCGTGCTGCTTACTTCTACAGTCCCTTTGCCCTCAGGGCGTCTGCCAGTGCCTTCGCACCAAAGCGGGGGCTGGACAGAACCGGCAGTCCGACTGCCTCATGAATGCTCTCCTCCGCATAGGCCATGGAGCCCTGACACAGCAGGATCACGTCTGCCCGGTCGGACAGCTCCTTTGCCTTTTCGCACAAAAGCGCCTTGAACCGATCCTGATCTGCGCCGAAGGCATCCACCAGACCGTCCGCCAGCTCGACCCTGCGGTTCATTTCCCTTGCCACGCGCAGAATCGTGTTTTTCGTAGGAGTCAGGGTCGTAGGAAGCGTTGCCAGCACCGCAATTCTGCTGCCAAGGCGCACTGCCTCCCGGCACATCTCTTCATCGATACGGACAATCGGAATCCCGGTATATCTGCCGATGTCCTGCGCCGCATCGGCCACCTCTCCCACAGACGAGCAGCAGTTGAGGATCACATCGGCGCCGTCCAAGATCGCCTGCATATACATCCCGATAAGGCGCGCTGCCGGCGCCGCCGTGACATAGCCGTGCTCTCTTACCTCTGCCAGGATCGAAGGATCCTGATAATTCATGATTTCCGCTGTATCCCCGAGATTCCTGCGGATCTCCTCATTGACGCACGCAATCAGCTCCGGTGTCGTGCTTGTGTAAACAATTCCTGCCTTCATGACCCTCTCCTCTCTCTTTCTCTTACTGCTTTCTCTCACGGTTTCCTCTTGCTGCTGTTTTCTCTTCCTGTTCCCTTGCAAGCACCAGGACGTCCGACGCGGCAATCCGGATTGTGCCGGTGCAGCTCTCCCGAGTCAGGAGATTGACATACTGCTCCTCTCCAAGATCCACCTCGCTCTCCTTCCGGTCATGATTGATCACAAACCAGGTCTGCTCCCCGTCCTTTTCACGAGCTGTGATCTCCACCTCCCCACGGAAGGGGAAGGCAGGCCCGATCGCATTTTCCGCAAGGATATCCTCCGTCAGGGCATCCAGATATTCCTGTCGGATTCTCGTTGCCAGGTAATACCCCTTTCCTTTTCCAAAGCGGTTCACCGTCACGGCCGGCAGCCCCTTGTAAAAGTCGCTGTCATACACCGCCACCGCTTCCGCTCCTTCAAGACGCACAAGATCGCACAGAAATCCGCAGTCATAATGCCTCTCCGGTGCCGCAAGCGTGTGAATGCTGTTGCACTCGTTTGGCCGCAGGGCATCCGTTTCCTCAACCCAAAGTCCCAGTGCCTTACGAAGGGGACCCGGGTAAGCCCCCAGCACGCATCGGTCGTTTTCGTCCGCATAGCCTGTCATATAGGTTGCGATCAGCGTCCCGCCGTTTTTTACAAAGCGGACAAGCCTCTCGCCCATGCCGGGCTTTACCATGTACAGCATGGGAGCCACCAGAATCTTATAGTCATCCAGCTCCTGTTCTCCCATGACAAAATCTACGGGAATGTTCCTGCGGTAAAAGGTTTTGTAATAGGTGTGAACCTCCTCCAGATAATTCAGATCGCAGGTCGGCCCGCTGCACAGCTCCAGTGCCCACCAGTTTTCCCAGTCAAAGAGGATCCCCACCTTACTCTTCGTCCTCCCGCAGATAAACCGATCTCCGAGGTCTGCCAGCTCCCTTCCGAGCTGACTCATCTCGCGAAAAACCCGGGTGTCATTCCGACCGTTGTGCGTAATCAATGCTCCGTGAAGCTTTTCCTGTCCGCCTGTCGTCTGCCGCATCTGAAAATAGAGGCTGCTGTCGGAGCCGTGAGCCAGCCCCTGATAGGCGAGCCTTCGGACCTCCCCCGGCCTTTTCAGCTTATTGTAGGGCTGCCAGTTCTGCTGATTCGGTGACTGCTCCATCACGTAATAGGATTCCCCCCTCTTGAGGCCTCGCATGATGTCATGCTTCATGGCCGGGAAGCTTCTCTCATCCGTCGGCCAAGGGTAATTGTCCCATCCTGCGCAGTCCATGACGGACACCATTTTGTATTGGTTCAGCTTCTTGATGTACCCGGAAATGTTGGTGAAGACCGGCAGCTGCGGCGTTGCCGCCTTCAGGATCCTCGCCTCGTTTTCGTAGCATTCCATGGTGGAATCGGTCACAAAGCGCAGGTAATCCAGCTGCACCGCAGGGCAGAAGCGATGATCGTCATTGCGCTCCGTCGGCAGCATGATTTCCTCAAAGCTGTACAGCGTTCTTCCCCAGAAAGACGTGTGCCAGCGCTCGTTCAGCTCCTGCAGCGACCCGTAGCGCTTCTGCAGCCAGAGGCGAAACTTCCTCTGACAGTTGTCGCAATAGCAGTAGGTCCCGTATTCGTTTGCCACATGCCACCCGATCAGTCCCGGCCTTTCTTTGTAGCGCGAAGCCATTGCCTGTGCGACGGCTGCCGCCCGTTCCCTGTACTTCTCATTATTGTAGCAGAAGAACACCCGCATTCCATGTGTTCTTTTTCTGCCTGCGACATCCACCGGAAGCACCTCCGGATACTGACGGGACAGCCACGCCGGCTGTGCGACGGTAGGCGTTGCCAGAAAATAGGACAGCCTGTTTTCATCCAGGATATCAAGGATCCTGTCCAGCCATTCAAAGCGGTAGACCCCCTCCGACGGCTCCAGCTTCGCCCACGAGAAGACAGGCAGGGTCACGGTATTCACTCCCGCCTCATGAAAATATTCCATATCCTGACGAATGGTCGCTTCATCCCACTGATCGGGATTATAGTCTCCACCGAACAGGAGGTACGGTCTGCTCAGCTCTTTTTTCATTTGCGTTCTCTGCCCTCCGACATTTCTCTGTCTTTCCTGTCTTT
>CAYXAN010000002.1:6550-25908 GCA_964461705.1 uncultured Sarcina sp.
GTCCCTTTTTGTCTACAGCTCCAGCTTTCGCCGGTAGAAGGAAACCAGCGGCATATAGGTGGCCTCATCCACCGGCGGGTACCTCACAGGATTCGCCTGCCAGGCAAAGGAAAGCTCGGCCTTCCCCTCCGGCCTTCTTGCCAGCTCCAGATAGAGAATGTTCTTGTTGTTCCGATTGCCCCGGATGTGAAGGATCTCCACCTCACCCCTTTCATCTGTCAGGGTAAAGCCGCTGTCCTGTCCCAATGCGGAATAGACGATAAAGCAGTTCTTTACATGTCCGCAGGTCAGTCTCAGCCAGATGCCGGTGCCTTCCAGCTGAAATTCCTTCCTCACCTCCGGCGCTGCCCAGTCCACCATGCAGACCTCCGGCGGCTGATATTCCTCCCCGCCGTTTAAAACCTCGCAGCACTGCATGGCCAGCTTTTCCCCCAGGGCCACATTCGCCGGAGCCGTATTGTGGATCCCGTCGCAAAGGGCAAGATTGGAGGTGGTGATGAGATAAACCTTCGGGATCTCCTTCGCCGCCCGGCGCTGTGCCTCCCGCACCATCCCCCAGCATTCGTCATAAAGACCATTGATCTGGCGGTTGAGCTGCATGGTAAAGAACGGAATCTCATAGCCAAGCTCCCTGCGGACGGCTTCCGTATACTCACGGAAATTCTCCAGATAATGCTCTGCCGCGCCGGGCGAGGTGTCCGAGCAGCCCTGATACCACAAGACCCCCGCATAGCTTCCCCCGGTCCTGTGAATCCTGTCGAGCATATTGCGGTACAGATCCCCGTCCGGCGGCATCCACCGCGACATGGGTGAGCCGCCAAGAGAGGTCTGAATCAGTCCCACCGGCATCCCCGTCAGCTGCGCATAGCGCTTCCCAAAGGACAGATACGGCGAAACACCGGACACGCCCATCTCCTCATTGGGGAGTGATCCCGCCGCCGTGCTCTCATTCATAGGATGACTGGCAATGTCCCATCTGCCTCGGTTGCGGAACAGGTGCACGTCCATGCTGGGCGGATCCATGCAGAAATCCCGGCTGTAGCCTGCCGAATTTGACTGCCCGGCAATGATAAAAAGGCTGCCCACGCCGATGTGCAGCACACAGTCGCCGCGATGCAGCCACACCAGATCCGGTGTCGTGCTCTTGGTTTCCAGACTGGTGTCGATCCGGTACGGACCGCCTGCAGGAATCTCCAGCATGGTCTCAAAGCTGCCCCTCCGGCTCTCGTTCGGAAGATCCTCATCACAGCGGTATCGATCGGCTGCGGTCCAGGGTACCACCGTCATGTTGTCATCCTCACGCATCACCCGGACGATGGGTGTCACCCTCTCCACACCGACGTCCATCGCCGCCGGATGCACCTGAAAGGTTCCCTTCAGCGTTACCCTCGCCTTCCCTTCCTTCTGCTGCAGCACCTCCCAGTCGCCGGGTGCCTCTGTCAACGTGATTCCGTGCATCACACCATCCTCCGATATCATATGACGCCAAAAGCTCCAACTATGATCGTATAGTCGGAGCTTTTGGCTTGGTATGTTCAATCCCTAAAATACAGGTTTCATGGGGTCATAAGGCCTTTTGACCCCGGCATCATCTGATGTGGCTGTCATTCCTGCTCTGCCAGGAACTCTCCCAGCTGTCTCTTGGCTTCCTCGATGATCGTCTCAAGACCTGCAGCCTCTGCCTGCTTGTTGAACTCGGCCAGCGTCGCCTCCACATCGTCAACAAGACCCAGATCCAGAAGCGGCGCGTACTGCGTATATACACTCTGCAGATTTGCCAGCTCCGTAGCGACGTTGGAATCATCAAAGGTGAAGGCTGCCAGAGGTCCCTCCAGGCCCTTTTCTGTCCAGATGTTGCCGATTTCCACCTGATCCGGGAAGGTATCCGAACGGGTCAGATTGTACTTCTGATTCTTAAGGCCCCAGGAAAGACCGCCGCCGAAGGGATATTTCTCAAGATCAGGGCCGGCAGACCACATTCCGTCGCCGTCATTGATATAGTGCGTTCCTTCAATTCCGTGCCGGGCGAGCATGTAAAGATCCTCATCAAATTTCAGAAGATCCAGTGCCATGAAGGCGCGCTCCTGATGCTCGGAGGCCGCAAGGACGGCATATCCGTCACCGGTGTAGGTTCCGTAATACACGTTGGCATCCGGTGTCAGATCGTACACCTCAGGCTGCCACTCCGGATGGCTTTCCTGAATCTGGGAGGCGACGTTGCCCACCGTGCCGAGGTTCTGGGTATAGGATGCGCTCGTTCCGTTGATGAAGGCGTCCTTCACGTCGGTGGAGTTTGCAATGGCGCTCTTGGACCAGAAGCCCTGATCCGCCCATTCCTTCATTTCCTTGGCATACTCAAGATACTCGTCACTGCCGTAGATCCAGAACACATCATCCGCATTGATCTCCTCGGCATACCGGAAGGCAAGGTAGTTCCGGACACTTCCCTCTACCACGAGGAAATTGTTGTTCTGTGTCAGGAAGATGGACTTGGACATGTCGTTGTTCTGAGATGCATCGTAGGCAAAGGTAACGCCGGAATCCGGATCCGCCGCCACGGCTGCATAGTACTCCTCCAGATCGTCGATGCTCTCCAGTCTGTCCAGACCGTACTTCTCGCGCAGGTCTCCGCGGATCAGGATGGCATACGCATTGACGTTTGCCATGTTGCAGGGCACAAAGTAAATCTTGCCGTCAATCTTGGCCTGTCCCCAGGATGCCTCGGACTGATATTCCTTATGCAGCGGCATGTAATCTGAAATCACCTGATCCGTCACCTCGGCAAAGGCCCCCTTGTTGGCCTCCTGCTGATAGAATGCCCAGGTCGAGGTGTAAATCAGATCGATCTGCTCTCCGCCCGTGATGGTCAGCGAATACATGGTGGAATAATCACTGAGCGACATATTCTTCAGGACAATGGTCGCATTGATCTTTTCCTTCAGAATCTTGTTCATCTCCTCCAGGACAAGATCCTGATCGGTCGGTGCATCCCCCAGATAATACAGAACCAGCTCCACCTCTTCCGAGACGTCCACGCCGTTGTAGGTCTTGCCGCCCTCTTCCTTGGCTGCCTCCTGCGTTTCCCCTGCGTCCTCCGTCTCCTCTGTGCTCTCAGAAGCAGACGAGCTGTCGGATGACGCACTGTCGGATGATGCCTTCTGACCGCAGCCGGACAAGGCTGCCAGTGAAAGCGCTGCCGCCAACGTTAACGATAGTAACCTTTTCTTCATGTTGAATCCCCCTTGTTGTTTGATTCATTAAGCACCTGCGTGCTGAATGTCATTTTTCACCCCGACTGCAGCGATCTGCGCGGCAGGAAGGAAATCCCTTTGCCCCGCTGCCGCCTCGTCAGGACGCTCACCCCTTGACGGCTCCCAGCGTCAGCCCCTTCACAAAATAGCGCTGCACGAAGGGGTAAAGCAGAATGATCGGTCCTGTGACCACAACGGTCAATGCCATTTTCATCGATTCGATCGGTACCGTATCGATCACCATGCCGGATTCGGCCGCGATCTCCCGCAATGCCTTGGCGTCATTGATCAGCTTGTACAGAAGGTACTGCAGGCTGTACATATTCTTATTGGTGATAAACAGCATGGAATGATACCAGTCGTTCCAGTAGCTAAGAGCCGTAAACAGGCCGATGGTCGCAAGAAGCGGCTTGGACAGGGGCCATATCAGCTTCAGGAAAATGCCGAAATCCCCCGCTCCGTCGATCTTGGCCGATTCCACCATTTCAAAGGGGATGCCTGCCATAAAGCCCTTGACCAGGAGGATATTCCACACCGAAACCACTCCCGGAAGGATCAGCGCCCAGATGGTATCCTTCATGTGCAGATACTTCACGCACAGGATGTACCACGGCATCAGGCCTCCGCTGAACAGCGTCGTGAAGAAGTAATAAAAGGAAATCTTATTCCTCCATCTGAAATCCTTGCGCTGCAGCACATAGCCGGCCATCATGCTCAGGAAAACATTCAATGCCGTTCCGACCACCGTGACAAAGATCGTTACGCCGTAGGCACGGATGATGGACATCGGACTTTCAAAGATCGTCTTGTAGCTTTCAAAGGACCATTCTCTGGGCCAGATGCTGTAGCCGTTTCGTATGATGTAGGCCTCCGAGGTAAAGGAGGAGCCGATCACAATCAGAAAGGGCAGCAGGCAAAGGATGGCGAAGATAATGACAACGGTATCCCCCACTCCCTTGAACAGCAGGACATCGGGCGAGCTGTGATGATGCCGTCTCCGTTCCGTTCCTTCCTTTTTGTCTTTTGTTTTCATGTTGTACTCCCGTTACTTTCCGCAAATCTGCAGGTGCTTCTTTCCGGCAGGTGCTTCTTCCCGGCAGATGTTTCTTCCCGGCATGCTCTCTGCTGCCTGCGCCCTGTCAAAACAGCGAATAGCTTTCCTCCACGCGTTTTACGCACCAGTTGGCGATGATGATCGTGACAAAGCACAGCACCGACTGATAAAAGCCGATGGCAACGGTCTGGCCCACATCCGTAGCCGAAATCGTCATACGGAAAACATAGGTGTCGATGACGTCCGTCGTCTCGAACAGGGCACCGTTTTGTCCGACCAGCTGGTAAAACAGATCCAGGCTCCCGCGGAAAACCTTGCCCAGTGCCAGAAGCGTCAAGGTAATGATGGTCGGAACAATTCCGGGAACCGTAATGTACCGTATCCTCTGAAAGATATTCGCCCCGTCAATCGCCGCCGCCTCATGCAGTGAGGGGTCCACACTCAGGATCGCCGCCATGTACACCACCATGCCGTAGCCGACTCCCTTCCACGCGTTGAAGGCGGTGATGATGAACGGCCACCAGCCGGATTCTCCGTAAAAATTCACGGACTCAAGCCCCAGCAGATTCAGCAGGCTGTTGATGGTGCCCGTTTCATAGGACAAAAGGCTGTAGGCGATGGAGCCGACAATGACCCAGGAAATGAAATAGGGCAGGAAAATGACCGACTGAAGAAGCTTTTTCAGCTTCATGCTGAACATCTCACTCAAAATAATCGCAAACGCAATCTGCAGCACGTTGTTGATGAGAATGAAGGCAATGTTGTACAGCGCCGTATTTCTTGTCACTCCCCAGGCCTTCCCGGACTGAAAGAAAAACTCGAAATTCTTCAGACCCACCCAGGGGCTTCCGAAAATCCCGTCGTTGTAATTAAACTTCTTGAATGCCAGCAAAAGCCCGCCGATCGGAATATAGGAAAAAACAAACAGCAGCAGTGCCGACGGCAGCAGCATCAGCAGCAATGTTCTGTACCGTTTCAGATAAAACCAGAATCCGTGCTTTTTCATCGATCGCTCCTTCTGTTCCGCAGATGCCCGGCCCGCGGAACCTCGCTCTATATCGTATATATTAACCTCAAAACACACATCAAAAAACAGGAGTATCTTCATATTCACTATAAGAATATGAAGATACTCCTGTTTTGTTGTGTATATTGCTGTAGGCCTTGTGGCGTGCGTCCGGTTTCTATTGTCTGTTCTGCCGGATCCTGTCGCCCGGCAGGCGAATCGTAACGCAGGTTCCCTTCCTTTCGATGCAGGTGTACTGCAGGCCGTATTCCTCTCCGAAGGTCAGCTTCAGCCTGGCATCAACATTTCGCACGCCGTAGCCGCCGTGCGAATCGGTTCGTCCCTTATCCATGATGTGTCTTAGGGTTTCCTCATCCATTCCGACACCGTTGTCCGTCACCTTCAGGAAAATATCCTCTCCGGACCGGAAGCCGGTGACACGCACCGTGCCGGACTTCTCTTCGGTTTCCCGGATGCCGTGAAGAATCGCGTTTTCAACCAGCGGCTGAAGAATGATTTTGGGGACCTCCAGCTGCAGAAGCTGCGGATCGACATTTTCCACATATCGGATCTTGCCGGCAAACCGTATGTTCTGTATCTTCACATAGTACATGACATGCTGCAGCTCCTCCCGGAGCGTAAGCGTATCCTGTCCCTTATTCAGGACCAGCCGATAATACTTGGACAGAGCAATGACACTCTCATGGATCTCCTCCATCTGACCGCCGTAGGCCAGCCAGTTCACCATATCCAGCGTATTGTAAAGGAAATGCGGATTGATCTGAGCCTGCAGCGCCTTCAGCTCGGCGCTTTTAAGGCGCAGACCGATCTGCAGCTTCTCGCTTAAAAGCTGCTGAATCCGATCCAGCATCCTGTTGTAGCTGCCGTAGAGCTGCCCGATCTCATCCGATGCGTCCTCGTTCAGCCGCGTTCGCGGATTTTCGGGGTCAATATTCTGAATTCCCGCATTCAAAACGGAAATCCGGCGCATCATCCAGGAAAGGATCAGGTTAACCCCCACAAGAACCAGCACTGCAAAGCATACCAGCACCAGAAACACCAAAAGAAGAACCCATTGCACCTCGCTGACCATATCTCCCTTCGGAATGAGCATGATCATTTCCCAGTCCGTATTGTCAATCTTGGACCTGCGGATGCTGATCCGTTTTCCCATCAGCTTTGTCTGACGGATGCCCTGCTCCTGCAGATAGGCATTGTATTGATATTCCTCCGGAAGCTCCTGCCTGGACAGACCAAGCTTCTCCAGATTCTGCCAGCTGGAGGCGGACACCACAATGTTCTGCTCGTTGATCAGATAGACCACTCCGTTTTCGGTCGGCACAGCATTCTGCAGCACCTTCCGGATCCGGTCGGTACTGATGTCCATTCGAAGGACCGAGTTGATCTCTGTGTAATCATCATCCTCCGTAATTTCCCGGACCAGGGCGATGCATTGCTCCTCCTTGTCCTTTTCCAGATAAACCCCGGTCGCAAAATAAACCTTCCGTCCCTGCTTGTTCTGATACCAGGCCGCGTTCTCCAGATCCTCCATATTCCGGATGTACTGGTCACTGAGCATCATCGGATATCCCTCCCGGACATAGATGGAAAAACGAACATTCTGATTGCGTCCCTCCAGTCCGCGCAGAAGGGAAACAATGGCATCCCTTCTTGCCAGCTGCTGGTGGCGGTTCAGCTCCTCCGCATCCGTAAAATCCAACAGCTCCTTTATGGTCGAATTGCTTACGGCAACGTCCGACCACTGAATCAGCTGCTTGATGGTATCCTCCAGATAGGACTCCGTCTGGACATATGCCGTTTCGGCAGAATACAGGATCTTTTTCTGCATATTCTGGGAAATTGCCAGGTAGATTGAGAGAAAGACAAAGACAATCGGAATCAGCAGAAGACTCCCGAGCATGAAAAAAAGCTTCTTTTTCAGGCTCAGGTTCTTAAACCGCTGCTTGGCTCTTACCCAATGCTGTTTTATTTTCACAGGCTTCTCTCCGCACATTGCTGCAAATATTCCGCAGGAGAGATCTGCTCGTACTTCTTATAGATTTTGGAAAAATATCCGCTGTCCATAAACCCGGCCTTTTCGGCCACCTGCTTGACCTTCGCCCCCGGATTCCGATGCATATACTCCTTTGCCCAATGGATCCTTGTCCCGATAATGCACTGATTGATGGTCTGCTTCTTTTCCTTCTTGAACAGCCAGCACATATATTGCTTTGTCAGGTCAAAATGATCCGCCAGCATGGTCAGCGACAGATTCATGTCCGAAAAATTCTCCTTGATGAACTGCTCCATCTTGTCCGCCAGCTGCATGGAGCCGGTCCAGGCTGCAGGGATCAGATCCTCCTCCGGCAGCTCCTCCAGAACCCCCTGATATTTGGCCCGGTATTGCTCCTCCAGCTCTCTTCTTTGCCGGTCCCTCTGAACGCGCAGAATTGCTTCCTTCAGCGCCTCGATCAGCTCCGCCGGCTCAATCGGCTTCTCGATATAGCCGACAGCCGACAAGGAAATGGCCGATTTCAGGAACTCCTTGTCGCAATATCCGCTGATGAAGATGAATTTACAGCTCTGCAGACTCTTTCGGATTTCAAAGGCCATGCTGATGCCGTCCATGCGCGGCATTTTCACATCCGCCATGATGATGTCCGGCTCCCATTCCAGCGCCTTATTCCGTCCCTCCTCTCCATCCGCCGCCGTATCCACTTCCCGGATGCCCAGGCTCTCCCACGGAATGATGCGCACAATCCCATCTCTGGTCAGCTCCTCATCCTCAACCACAAGCACCCTCATAAAGTCCCCCCTTTATCCTGCCTGTATCTGCCGCTGCAGCTGCGTTCTGTCAACCTGCACCGGCTTCATATAAACCTCGCCCTGCGTGCCGGCCTGCAGTCCGATCGGCGGTCTGCAGTAATTGCCCCAGGAAAGATGCGGATAGGAGACAGCCTGATTCATCAACAGCTTCACGGCTTCCTTTTCACCCTCCGTCAGCACGCGGAAATAATCCAGCACAATATACGCGTCCGCCGCATCCTGCGCCTTTTCGCCGCACACCTCGATGCACAGCGTGTGCGGTCCCTCGGGAAGTCCTGTCACGGAAAACATCGGCAGATGGTACAGCTTGTCATATCCTGCACTGCCCAGCGAGAAATCACAGCCCGCGGAGCGCTGACTGATCCCTGCTGCCGCCGGCCTTCCGTCCACATAGATGTTCGCCGTTCCGTACACGGTATCCTGCGGACCGTACCATACGATTCCTGTACCGTAAAAGGAGACACAGGCCTTCGCTCCCCTTTCCCTGCTCCACATTTCCTGTCCGCAGTCGCTTCCCCTTGCATCCTCCTGCGCATACCAGGTTCCTGTATAACGAATGTGCTCCCTGTCCATGCAGGAAATCTTCCGCCTTGGCGGATCCTGCACCTCAAGCCGCAGATGAAGAGGGGTCTGAAGACCAAGAATCCCCATTCCTTCCCCCTGTTCATTGTACAGACAGGCCTCCTCGACATCCTCCCGCGTGGCACGGAAATCATTGCTTCCTGTATATTCTACATCATAAAATCCATTTAAAATATGACGTTTTCTGTCCTGACTCCACGGGGTCTGCGGATTGCGTTCCCATTCGCTGTCCTTTGGAAGCCGCTCGGCAATGCCCGCATTCCGGGAAATGTGGTCCTCCGGATACCACGCATACTGTCCGGGCGTATACAGCTTCGCCTTCTTTTTCCAGCCGATGAAATCCATGCCGGGGGCCGAAAGATAGGCGATGCCCAGCTCATCCAATCCTCCCCGGTCCACTCCTACCCGGAGCTTCAACGCCTTGGGAAGGCAGGTGTCCGCATGAAGAATCCGATAGGATGTCCGAAGACCTCCGTCCTCATAAACCCGGATATGCCATTCCACCCCAACAGAGGCTTTGTACCGGCCGGTCGTAATGATCTCTGCCCCGCCTTCCCTGCCGCCTTCCAGAATCTCCAGGTTCTCCAGCTCCCAGGCTCCCAGCCGCAGGTAGGGTGCATTCAGCCACGGGCCTCCCTCAAGGAGCGGCCTCTCCCCGCCGTCCTCTTCCTTCACGGCGTAGGTTTCCAGAAGGCCGGTGCGGGGGCTGATGCAGATCCGGAAGCTTTCGCCGGAAAGAAGGATCTCCTCCTCTGTACGCTGCACCAGGATCCCGCCTGCCGTTGTTCCTGTCCCGGACTTTTCATCTGCCGCCTTCCCGTTCCACAGGGCAGGAAACAGTCTCTCCTCCTGCCTTTTCCCCGGCAGCCGGATTTCGTCCACGCAGAAGCCGCAGCCGTCCGCAAACTGCAGCTGCAGGAAGGATGCCTCCTCCGGATTCAGACCGGTTTCGATCACCGCACGCACCGTCATCCCAGGCTTTGCCGCAGGGAGCCTGTCCTCTCCCTGCATTCCGCAGGCCTCATCGGTTCGCCAGCGCAGGGTCACCTCGCCAAGATCCGTATGACTAAAGCGGTTCTGCAGCACAAGCAAAAGCTGTCCGCCGGGCAGAAGCTCTCCGTGAAACAGGCGAATGGGCGAGTAGGCCTTCCTCGTCATGTAGAATTCCGGCTTTCTCCTTCGCCATGCATCGATGATGCCCCACTCCAGCTGCGTATTCCCGCCGGTGTAAATGTCGGTTTCATCAATGCCAGCCCAGATGGCTCCGCCCAGCGCCCCTTCCGTATTCCAGATGCGATCCCAGAAGATGGCGATGCTCTCCCCCCAGAACCGGTGAACGTTTGGGTCTCTTCGCATTTCCTGTCGGTTGTAGCAGCAGACATGCACGTACTCGTCATGCAGAACCGGGAGGTCTCTTCCGGGTGCATGGCCGACGCTGACATTGTCCCTCTTTTTGGCAAGATCCGTATCGTATTCCGAATAGTGAATGCTCCAGATATCCGGCAGCTCGTGCTCCTCCTGTATCGTCATCGGATAGCTGAACTTCGTTGGCCGGGTCGGATCCTTTTTGTGCGCAAAGCGGTTGAGCAGATCAAAATTGAAGCCGCCGAAGGATTCATTGCAAAGCGACCAGATGATGACGCTGGGATGGTTGTAATCCCGGGCCAGGCACTCTGCAAAATGACTAAGATACCGTGTCGTCTCCTCCGGATCCCGCTGGGTATAAGGAAGGGATCTGGCAATGAAGGCCAGTGCCAGCTCATCCTCTACATAGATGCCATAGCGGTCGCACAGCTCAAGAAAATACGCGCTGGGAGGGTAATGAGAGGTCCTGACGTAATTGCAGTTGGCCTCCTTGAAGCGCTCCACATCGAGACGAATGAGCTCCTTTGTCGTGGCCCGTCCCCTTTCCGCCGTTGTTTCATGGCGGCAGACACCGCGCAGCTTCACCTCATGATGATTCACAAACAGTCGGTTTCCCTTTCGCTGCAGTCTTCGCAGGCCAACCTGCCGCTGCACAAGCTCCGCCTTTCGTCCGTCAAGAAGAAGGCACACCTTCAGCTGATACAGGTTCGGATGCTCCGCATCCCATAAGGCAAAATTCTCCACCGGCAAGGCAAAGGTGTAATATCCGTCCACGCAGCAGTCCAGCGTCCTCCGGACAGCAAAAACCGGCTCCTTTTCGTCTCCCTGCAGGCTGTCTGCCGTCATGCAGGCGGGTCCGTACAGCGCAAATTCCATCTCCGGCGGCTTCGCTGTCCTCTCCGAAGCCTCCGGCCCGACCTCCGGGCAAAGTCCCACATCGATCCGCAGCGTACAGGTTTCCATATCCTCGTCAAAAAGCGGCGAAAGATACAGTGCATCCACGTAGCTTTGCGGCAGCACATACAGGTAAACGCTGCGAAGGATGCCTCCATGGCTGTAGGCACTGACCCGATCAGTCAATTCATCCGCCTTGACCGTCAGCTCGAAGGAATCTTTATGTCTCACTCTCTCCGTGATCTCGACCTGCCAGGTAAGGAATCCGTTTCGGTGAAATGCCGCTCTTTCCCCATCAACAAGCACCTCCGCAAAGGCATTGACCCCTTCAAAGCACAAAAGAAGCCGGGCGCCCTTTTCCCTCCTCGGAAGCTCGACATGCCGGCGATATTCGTAGATTTCCGGCACCTCCCGGTGCTGTCTTCTCCACACCGTCATGTCAAAGGGGACCGGAACCGGACAGCTTTCCTCCTCCCCCTCTTCGTTTTGGTACACCAGCTCCCACTCTCCGTCCAGACAGATCACTGGCTGTTTTGCCGCACTGCTTTGCACAGGCTCCGGCGCCAGGCGCGGAACCGGCGGCTCCGGCATCGACGTCATCTGCAAGCTTCTGATCTCTTCCATTGTTTCATCCTTCCTTCTGTCCTGGTTCGTGTCCCCAGCGTTTTCTTAGAACAGCCGCATGGCAAAGCCTTCCCTGACGCCCTCGACAAGATATACATCCGGATTTTTACAGCACCCCCTGACCAGCCGGGTAAAATTAAAGGCCTGATTCACGTGCAGCAGCGTCGTGCGCGGGTACTGTCTTCCCCGAAGCTCTGCATAATCGATCGATGTATACGTGTTCTGGGCCTGTGATACGCCTCTTCCAAGCACTGTGACCTTCAGCGTGTGGGATGCCTCCTCAAGGCCTCCGATGCGAAACAGGCATCGTCCGTACTGCTTCTCGTAGCCTCTGCTCATTCCCGGAAAATCCACCTTTTCCGGATACTGGCTGATCTCCTGTGCAAGGGTCCGCCCGTCCAGCTCCACCCGGCAGAGTCCGCCGTTCATATCCAGCGGACCGTAAAGCTCTGCCCCTGTCCCGGTGAAGGTCAGCGTCACGGCATCTCCTGCTGTCCTGCTTGCCGTTTCAGTGCCCTTGTAATTGCCGCAAGCGTCCGAAATCCGTATCCAGCTTCCCTGAAAATGCATCCGCTCATCCCGATCATTCACCCTCGCACTTGCAGGGTCTGCCGGCACGGATTCCAACCGCACCGACGCGGCAGCATCTCCCGTCAGCTGCATTCCTCCTTCCGCATCAAGCGCCGTAAAGTCCTTCACCCGATAGAAGGAGCCCCAATGCTGCCTTTCCGGATCCAGCGAAATCCGTTCTCCGTCCTGCTCTCCAAGGAAGTGGTTCACCCCTCCCGCCAGCAGGTAGGATATGCCCCTCTCGTTTAATCCGATGCCGGACAGGCCGATCTCGGCCTTGACGCGATGCGGCATATGCCGGTTCAGCTTCTGAACCTCATACGATGTATGCAGCACCCCGTCGGACATCAGCAGCAGATCAAAGCGCACCTCCATGTCGCTGCCGTAGCTTCCCTCAATGGTGACCTGCACGCCTTCCCTTATCGGCACAGCCCTCAGCCCTTTGCCGATCCACTCTCCCTTTCGTAAGCCCGTGGTATTCAGCCAGGGGCCGCCCTTCAATACGCTGTGCCCGTCCACCGCGCCGTCGGTCAAGAGTCCGCTGCGGCCGTCAAAGGTGCAGCAGAGCCTTCCGCTGACAACCCTCAGATCGCCGTTTTCCTCCCATCGGATCCGGCAGGTTTTTCCCGCCTTGTCCAAAAGGCAGGGGCGTTCGTCCGCCTTCTTCGGTTCCGACCCACTTATGTTCGAGGAAACCCGTTCTGTGCAAAGACAGTTCCCCTTTCGGTAAATGCTGATCTTTGCCGCCTTTTCCTCCCTTGCGTTGTCCGTGTTCCCGGAGAGATTCGTTCCGCGCGCCTTCGCCCTCTGCGTCCTTGCCGCCTCCGGCATCGATTCTGTGATTTCGTATTCCCTGCAGCAGCCGGGCTCTCCGCTCCAACCGATGTCCACCGGCGTTCCGTCGATCTGCAGCGTACACTCCTTAAGATCCGTGAAAAGAAACCGGTTCTCCACCTGCAGGAAAAGGATCTCCTCTCCGTTCCTTTCTCTCCATTCGGCAGATACCTTCACCGGAGAATACGCCTGCGCAAGATGGCGATACTCGGGCTTCGGACGGTGATCGCAGTCCAGAATTCCCCATTCATAATGCGCCATTCCCTCGAAGCTGCCGTCCTCATCCACGCCGGCCAGCACCGCGCCGCCAAGACAGCCCTCCGTCCTCCGGGATTTTTCCGCAAATCTTCGAATGCTTTCTCCCCAGAATTCGCGGACCGACCAGTCCGCGTTGATCTCTGACCGGTTATGACAGGGCACCGGCGACCAGATTTCGTGAAGGACCGGAACCGGATATTCCGCTTGTCCTGTCTTGTAGCCGATCTCGTTTTCGGCTCCCGGTGTATGAAAAATCACCATCTGGTCAAAGCACACATCAAAGGGCTGCCTCCAGTCGATATAATGCACCGGCCACACGTCCATCTGCGGCTCCTCCTCCGGAATGGACATGGGCAGATGGAAGGTGAGCGGACGGATGGCATCTGCGGCCCGGATGGTATCTGCGGCCAGCCGGAAATTATGCCCCCAGGCACAATCATGTCCCAGAGACCAGATCAGTACACTGACATGACTGCCTGCTGTCTTCAGCATCCCGCGTACCGGCTGCACGAATTTTTCCCTGCAGTGCGGCAGATCCTGCTCGGGCTTTTTAAGCTGTCCCACCTCATAAAAGGGAGCCGTATCCTCCACAAGAAACCCCATTTCATCACAAAGTTCTATGAATTCCTCCGAGAAGGGATAATACATGCCCCGGATGAAATTGATGTTCGCTGCCGCAAACAGCTCCAGATCCTTGCGGCTCTTGTCCAAATCCTCCGGTCTCTCCCGGTAGCAGATTCCCTTCAGCTTCAGCGGTCTGTGATTCCACAGAAGCACTCTCCCTGCCTTTTCCAGACTGCGGAAGCCGATCCGGTACCCACGCTCCCAGATAAGCTCCCCCTGACAGAGGACCTGCAGCTGCAGGTCATACAGCACCGGGTGCTCCGGATCCCAGCGTTTCACCTCGGGACAGGGTATCGTCCATGTCTCCCCGGCGGAAAGCTTATGACGCACCTTTCGGCAAACGCTCCGTCCGTCGGAGAGCCGCGCCGAAAGCTCCGGCTCCTTCACCTCCCCGCCGCTGTACAGCCTTCCCGCATTTTTCTCGTCCTGCGGCTTCTTCGCGCTTTTGCCGTCCTGAGGCTTCTTCACACCCCAGTCGTTCTGCGGCACTTCCGCACTCCCGTCATCCCGCGGCAGCTGCCTAAGCACCAGCTCCATGACACCATCGGTACGCTCTCTCGTCTCGATCCAAAAGGAAAACTGTGTCTGCATCCTTTCCCCCTTTTCCATTCTGACTGTGCTGCCGGATCATTCCTCCAGTATTTCCACCCTGGAGAAGATTCCGAACGGCCGCAGGCACCAGTTTTCGCTCCATTCGCTTCCCTGTGTCCGATAGGATGCCGGGCCGTACCATTTGTATTCGTCATTGCAGTTATGCAGTGTTCCGAACGTATTGAACCGATTGCCGTACAGCAGGAGCTCCAGCCGGTGCGTTCCCGCCGGCAGCTCCCCCAGCGCCAGTACATGCGGCGCATAGGCGATCAGCCCCTGCTCTTTGCCGTCCAGCATCACCTTCAATACCGGTCCCTTAAAGTGCGGGACGCGCAGCCTTACCCTCTGCGTCCGTTCCAGATGAAAGGACATGCCGTAGCAAAGGCTGCCGCCGTAAAAAGGAAATCCCTGACCGGTGATGTCTCCGAACCAAAGCTGCCTGACAGGCTCTGTGACAGCTGCCCTGGTTCCCCTGACGGCAACGCCGAAATCTCCCAGAAGATACACATTTTCCAGATTGGATTTCGGGCCGTAGAGAAGCTCCAGCCGCAGCTCATTCGTTCCCCTATGCAATCCGGGAACCGGTATCGTGCGGATAAAGCGATCCACATACCAGCCCTGCGGCTTCACGTCACACAAAGCACCGTTCAAGGATACCCTGGTTTCTTCCGGCCGCTCCAGCGCCAGCTGCAGCGGGCCGGTTTCAATCTCACTTTCCAGCTCGTAGCGCAGCCTCACGCGATGGGTGGCCGGTGTATCCGGAATGCGCCACGGCTGCATGCCTGCGTCCTCTCTCGGTGAAAATCCAAGGTGCCTTCGCACCGCGGTATCGATCCGCAGAATTTCGCTCTTTTCCTGCCAAGGCTCATCATCCAGCTGCCACGCGGCCTGATCCAGCAGGAGGACATTCGGCTCCCTGGTGCGGAAATACTCCGGCTGACGGATGACCTCCAGGATGCCTGCCTCTTTTTCCCATCCCGGACGCTGTCCCGCCACCAGGCCGTAAAAGCCTCCGGCTGTTCCTGTCGGTATCCGGGTTTTTGGCGAATCCTCCCGGCTATCCCTCTGTCCTTGTCCCTCCTGCTGCCTAAGAGCCGACACGGGCATAACTTCCTTCAGCCTCCACAAAAGGCTGTCCTCTGCAAACATTTCCAACCGAACCTGTGTCCAGCCGTCCTGCACCCGACTCTCCACAGGAGCTGTCGTCCCCGTCATGGCGTCATAGGCCGTCACGTCATAGCTTCCCCGGATGCGCACCAGGAGCCTCTCCGGCCGGTCGAGCAGATTACGCTTTCTGTTCACATGGCAGACAAACAGCCATCGATCCTCCCGATCCTTCCGCAGCTGATAAAACAGATTGTCGGTCTGCCTGCCGTCCTCGCCGCAGACATCGACGTCCCGTTCCTCCTCCAGCGTTTCCAGAAGCTCCCTTCGCTGATACGGAATCTGAAGGCAGATCCTTGCCAGCTCCATCGGCCGCCGGCTTTTTTCTCCATCCACCAGGGAGGGAATCTGTCCCATGAAAACGACCTTCCCCCCGGCAGCGGCCAGACGCTCCAGCTGCTCCAGCGTGGTGCTGCGGATGGTTTTCAGCCCCGGCACAATCACCGCGTCGTAGGACATTTTCCCCACCCTCCAGGCGTGCCGCTGCTCCCCTTCGGCGATCCCTTCGGGCAATCCTTCTTCCTGCTCTGTTTTTTCCTGCTCCGCTCCTTCCCGCGCAGCTGCCTCCGTCACGGTTCCTTCCTGTACAATTTTCTCCTGTGCCATTCCCTCCCCGCACAGCTCCGGCAGCAGCGATTCGCTGACAAAATCGAAATCCAGCAGGCCGAACAGAAGCCATTCAATGACATTCCGGAAGTTGTCCTCCATCTGCCGGCGTTCCGCTCCGGTCTGGGAAACGGGGCCATAGGCCGTCCAATAGGATTCAATGGGATGAATCACGGCAATGCGCGCGGCGGACACTCCTCGTGTCATCGCCGTATTCACTCTGGCAAAATAATCCTCCACATAGCGGTATTCCTCCCACCAGGGTGACTGATATTGAATGGAGGCCGGCCAGTCTCTTTTGGCCTCCCCCTCCATGGACATAAAGGCAAGATGCGGAAC
Source organism: uncultured Sarcina sp. (assembly GCA_964461705.1). Lineage (GTDB taxonomy): Bacteria > Bacillota > Clostridia > Lachnospirales > Lachnospiraceae > CAG-791. The sequence goes on from CAYXAN010000002.1 coordinate 23,139, forward strand.
ACGGATCGTCACCCCCAGTGCCGCCTGCCAGTCTCCCTGCAGCTTGTGTCCCTTAAAATCAAAATCCCAATGATTTACGCCGTACAGCTCGCTGAGCACCCCCTCCCTGCCGTACTGGTGCGCCACGCTGGCCGCCTGCTTCACGGTGGAGTATTCCGGATCACCGCACAGAATGTCGATGCCGGGAAGGTGCTGCCTGCGATAACAGCGCATGGCCTCTCCCAGCCGAAGCGTCTGTGAATACAGCGTCGGCTCCGACATATAGTGGCCGGTCATGGCGATGCCGTGCTCCGTGCACCATGCACTGATGGTGTCGGAATATGCGCTGACGAAGCGTTCGGTCAGATGCTCGTGATAACGATAGCGGTGGACGGACACCTCTTTCCCCGGCAGCTCCCACAAAAGCTCCGGCACGACAGAAAGCAGATCGGTCTGATAGGCTCTTTGAAAGCTTTCAGGCAGATCATCGGTGAAGGAAAGGGTGATATCCTCCCTGCTTTCTGCGTCCGCAAAGGCCATGCTGCCCCGGATCTGCGGCTCATCGGTAAAAATTGCGGGAATGGTCTTCCCGAATTCGTCCCCCACGGCTGCAGCATACCGCTCATGCGTCACCTCCAGAAAGCGCCGCACCGCCTTGGGATTCATCACGTCCACATAGGTCTGATTGTTGTACCAGGGCTCCTCTCGTCCTAATTCCACATAGGCAAGCCACAGCTTTCCCTGCTCGCGCTCCTTCTGCGGGCTGTCCGTGTCCGGCTCGCCTCCCGCGACCCTCCCGTAGGCTGCCAGGCGTCCGTCCTGCAGCTTGACCCGATACGCCGTAAGGTAATACCCTGCCGGTTTTTCCCCGCGGTCAACGGCCGCACAGAAGTCCTCCCGGGATGCACACATTCCCTCCTTGCGCTCCCTTGTCAGCAGCAGATGCCGCACACGGTAATGAAGATTCTCCGTCACGATGCCGCCGGCGGAGCCGGAGGGAAACCGATCCTCATCATAGAGCCAGCACAGCATTCCCTGCTCCCTTGCCTGCTCCACGGCATAGCGGACCAGCTGCAGATATTCCTCCGACAGATAAGGAACATCCAGCCCGGTTCTGGGATGGAGATGAGCTCCCCCAAAGCCCATCCTCCGAAAACACTCCATCTGCTCCCTGATCAGTTCCTTTGTCACCTTGCAGTTCCACGACCAAAAGGGCGTCCCGCGGTATTCCGCCGTGGGATGCCCAAAAAGCTCTTCTGACAGTGGATGCTCCCGGTTTCTTTTGTAAAGCATGCTACCCCCTCTTCACAGCTTACCTGCCACTCTTATCAACTGTCCTGCTTACCGGTGTTTTCTCTTTTTTCAGTAATGATGTGCGATACCAGGGCTCCAAGGCGGGCGCTCTTTACGAGAGCAAGCTCTCATCGGAGTGTCGGACCTCTTGCCCCTGGTATCATTATAATTTGTGAATTCCTCCAAAAAAATCGAACAATCTTCGGGTTTTCATGTAATTTTTTCTTCAGATTTTCGTGTGATTTTTCTTGACCTGAAGTGAGCTCTAAGGCTTATAGTAGAGAGATACAAGGAGAACACGACGTCTGTTTTTTATTTGCTGCGGTGCCTGCGCGAGCAGGCGTGTTCATTCATTCAGGAGGGTTACGATGGATCGGGTAAAGAAAAATTTCGGATTCGGCTGCATGCGTCTTCCTATGAAGGGGGAAGATGTGGATTATGAGGAAACCTGCAAAATGGTGGACGCCTTTTTAGAGGCCGGCTTCAATTATTTTGACACGGCGCACGGCTACATTCAGGAAAAGAGCGAGATTGCTGTCCGCGAGTGTCTGGTGAAGCGCTATCCCAGAGACCGCTATGTCCTCACGGACAAGCTCACCGCCAATTATTTCAGCAAAGAGGAGGACATCCGTCCCTTCTTCCTCTCCCAGCTGGAGGCCTGCGGCGTGGATTATTTTGACTTCTATCTGATGCACGCACAGGGAGCCGGCAACTATGGCCATTACAAGGAGTGCCGGGCCTATGAAACGGCCTTTGCCCTGAAGGCGGAGGGGAAAATCCGGCACGTAGGCATCTCCTTCCACGACAAGGCTGAGGTGCTCGAGCAGATCCTGACGGATTATCCGCAGATCGAGGTGGTTCAGATTCAGTTTAACTACCTGGACTATGAGGACCCGGCCGTTCAAAGCCGCAAATGCTATGAGGTCTGCCGCAAATACGGCAAGCCGGTCATCGTCATGGAGCCGGTAAAGGGCGGCAATCTGGTGAACCTTCCGGAGGCTGCCGACAAGGTTCTGAAGGATCTGAAGGGCGGCAGCAACGCCAGCTATGCCATTCGCTTCGCGGCGGGCTTCCCCGGCATCATGATGGTTCTCTCCGGCATGAGCAATCTGGAGCAGATGCAGGACAACATCCGCTTTATGAAGGACTTCCGGCCGTTGGATGAAGCGGAAACAGAGGCTATCCGCAAGGTTCAGAGGATCTTCAACGACAAGAACCTGATTCCCTGCACGGCCTGCCGCTATTGCGTCGACGGATGTCCCAGGCACATTTCCATCCCGGACCTGTTTGCCACGATGAATACCAAGCAGCTCCACCACGACTGGAATGCGGATTATTATTACAACGTCGTTCATACGGCTCCCGGGCGGCGGGCATCCGACTGCATCAAATGCGGCAAATGCGAGAAGGTCTGTCCCCAGCACCTTCCTATCCGGACACTTCTTCAGGATGTGGCAAAGGAGTTCGAGAAATAGACAGGCCCCGTCTCAAAAAGCCG
>CAYXAN010000002.1:26008-30620 GCA_964461705.1 uncultured Sarcina sp.
GCCTGTGTATGCCTTCAAGAAACCGGCACCTGTCTTCAAAAGCCTGTGCCTGCTGCCGTCAGCAGCAGGCCCCAGGCCACACCCAGCACGTAGAGAAGCCCCGTAATTCCGAGGTTTTCCCTCCAGTGCCGTGAATTGGTGCGAAACAGCACCAAAAGGCCAACGCCTGAGCTTACCAGCAGTCCGCTCAGCATCTGTCCCGCCTCAATCAAACCATCCAGATAGAGCTGGGACAGCATGACCGACGAAGCACAGTTGGGGATCAGGCCTACCAGGCAGGAGAGGAAAACCCCCGCCGTCTGATGCTCTGTCAGAAGATCCCGAACGGCATCCTCCCCAACGCCTTCTACTGCCAGCGTCAGCACCAGTGTGATAAGAAAAACGAACAGGGCGATGTGCAGGGTATGCACGAGCGCCGAGGCGAAAATGCTGCCCTCTTCCTCCTCACAGCCGCAATGCTCCTGCTCGCAGAGATCATGGATGTGGTGCTCGCCCCGCATTCTGCGGATATGATGCGCCGAAAGGTCGATGACCAGGCCGGTCAAAACAGCGATTCCTGCCTTTACCGCCAGGATTTTCGCCATCTGCAGCACCGGCATTTTGGCTGAAATGAACAGCGGCAGCATTTCATCCGAGGTGGACAGGAAAACCGCCAGCAGTGTCCCCAAAGAGATCACCCCGCCGGAATATAGGCTGGCCGCCGCCGCGGAGAAGCCGCACTGCGGCACCACCCCCACCAGTCCTCCCAGAACCGGACCGAAGTGTCCCACGTTCTCCTTTCGGATCAGCTCCTGCGAACGCTCCTGTGTGTGACGCTCCAGCGCCTCCATCACCAGATAGGTGATAAAAAGGAACGGAAGGAGCTTTGCGGTATCGATGGCGGCATCCAAAAAAGCTTCTGTTATCAATTCCATGGCATTCATTCTACCGTCAATCTCTCCTTTTGTATGTTCGCCGCGTCAATCCGGCGAGGAATACGCCTTCGTCTGTCCTGCCCGGGCGTCAGGCGTCACTGCAGAACCGCCCATGCAAAGGTCATCCTGCTGTAAGGCAAGCCACGCCTCAAGCTCTTCCCGAATGTCGGGAAAGGGACGGACAGGCTCCAGGATTTCCGGCATCTTTGGGTGCTCCCCGATCTGCTTTTCCATCCACACCATGTCATACCACCGGTTGAATTTGTAGGCACATTGTTCAAAGCGTCCCACCGGCCGATACCCCAGGTGATCATGGAAGCCGATGCTGTTGTCCGTCAGATACGGGTCCTTTCCGCGGGGCGCCGCGATGCAGGCCTCTGCGTTGCAGATGCCCTGCAGCTGCAGTGCCCGCTCCAGGGCAGCATACAGTCGTCGGCCCGTACCCTTTTCGTGTGCCTTACACTCCACATAGATGGAGGTTTCCACAGCCCAGTCATAGGCCGCTCTTTCCTTGAAGGCTCCGGCATACACATATCCGACGATCCTGCCTCCCTGTTCGTCCACAAGATACGGATACCGCTCTAATGTACACCGGATTCTTTCCTGAAACTCCTCCTTCGAGGGGACCTCATACTCGAAGGTAATGGCTGTATTCGTGACATAATAACGATAGATTTCCAGAAGACGCGGCGCATCCTCCGCTGCGGCAATCCGAATCATCCCTGCCTCCCTTCTGTGATTTGCGGGAACGCTGATCAAGGCGTTTCCCGCAAATCACGCCTTACCGCGCATCGGCCGATCTCTTTCCCTGCAACATAAAGGGCTCTGATCCTCCTGCCGGAAAACCAGAGTCCCTGTATCTGTCAGCCTTTTGTCCCGCTACTGCTTCTTCAGCGGGCTGTCGCGATAAATGATATCGCTTCTGGACGGTCCGTTGGATACGATGGTGATGGGATAACCCAGCTGCTGTTCAATAAAGTTCACATAATCCCTTGCTTCCTTCGGCAGCTCCTCAAAATTCCGGATGCCGCGGATGTCGCACCTCCAGCCGGGCATCATTCGGTACACCGGCTTGCAGCGGGCCAGATCCTTTGTCACCGGGAACTCGGTGATCTGCTGACCATCCAGCTCGTATGCGACGCACACCGGAATCTCATCCAGATAGCCCAGATCATCCAGCACCGTAAAGGCCACATCCGTACAGCCCTGCAGGCGGCAGCCGTATCTGGATGCCACACAGTCATACCAGCCGACGCGCCTCGGACGTCCGGTAGTCGCGCCGTATTCGCCGCCGTCGCCGCCGTGGTTGCGAAGGGTCACCGCCTCCTCGCCGAACACCTCCGAGACGAACTCGCCGGCTCCCACTGCCGAGGAATACGCCTTGGACACAACGACAATCTGTTTGATCTCATAGGGCGGGATTCCGGCGCCGATGGCTCCGTAGCCTGCCAGAGGCGAGGAGGAGGTCACCATGGGATAGATTCCGTGATCCGGATCCTTCATGGTTCCGAGCTGTCCCTCCAGAAGAATCGTCTTATTCTCCTTCAGCGCCTGCTCCAGATAAAGGGAAACATTTCCGAGGTAAGGCCTGATCTTGTCTCTGCGCTCCTTAATCCAGTTCAGAAGACCCTCCTGATCCAGAGGCTCCGTGTGATACAGATGAACAAGAAGCGCATCCTTGATCTGCGCAATGCGGGCAATCTTCTCGCGAAGGACATCGTCCTCCTGATAAAACTCGTTGATCTGCCAGCCGATCTTGGCAAACTTGTCCGAATAAAACGGGGCAATGCCGGACTTGGTGGAGCCGAAGCTCTTTCCTGCAAGTCTTGCCTCCTCCAGAGTATCGAACGCAATGTGGTACGGCATCAGGACCTGCACCCTGTCCGATACCATCAGCCGGGGACTGGGAACTCCCTTGGCTTCAATGTCTGACAGCTCGCTGACAAACTTATCAATATCAAAGGCAACTCCGTTTCCGATGATGTTCATGATCTTATGGTGGAACACACCGGACGGCATCAGGTGCAGTGCAAACTTGCCGTATTCGTTGACAATGGTGTGCCCTGCATTGGCTCCGCCCTGAAAGCGAATGACCACATCCGCCGCATCTGCCAGCGTATCCGTGATCTTTCCTTTCCCTTCATCTCCCCAATTGGCACCAACAACTGCCTTAACCATAGCTTCCTCCTTCACAAAGGATATTTGCTGTCCAACCTTAATATCATATCATACCTGCACAGGAATCTCACCCGCTGTATCTTACACGCTGATTTCCGCTGTCATGCCAAGCTCCTCCCTGTTGGCATCCAAGATGGGACGGATCACCTCCTCCAGATATTTGTCCACCTGATGAGGCGCACAGCCGATAAATCTGCGGGGATCAATGTACTGATTCAGCTCCTCTCTGGTCTTGTGGAAGCGCGAATCCTCCGCAATAAGATCCAGCAGATTGTTGTCCAGTCCCTCCTCCTTGACCCGGCGTCCGGCCTGCATGGAGAGCTCGCGGATGGCCTCGTGATATTCCTGACGGTCGCCGCCCATCTTCACCTCATCCATCATGATGTTCTCGGTCGCCATAAAGGGTAGCTCCGCCGCAAGATGCTTTTCAATCACCTTGGGATACACCTTCAGTCCGTCCGTCACGTTGATGCAAAGATCCAGGATGCCGTCAACGGCAAGGAAGCCCTCCGGGATGGAGAGTCGCTTGTTGGCGGAATCATCCAGCGTCCTTTCGAACCACTGCGTGCCGGAGGTGACGGCCGGGTTCAGCACATCCACCATCACATAGCGGGCAAGGGAGCAGATTCTTTCCGACCGCATGGGATTCCTCTTGTATGCCATGGCAGAGGATCCGATCTGTGTCTTCTCAAAGGGCTCCTCCACCTCCTTCAGATGCTGCAGGAGCCGAATGTCCGTTGCCATCTTCATGGCAGAGGCGGCAATGCCGCCCAGCGTATTCAGGACAAAGGTATCCACCTTCCGGGAATAGGTCTGTCCGGAAACGGGATAACAGGCCTCAAAGCCCATCTTCTTCGCAATCATCGGATCCAGGCGATCCACCTTTTCCATGTCCCCGTCGAAGAGCTCCAGGAAGGATGCCTGCGTTCCCGTCGTTCCCTTGCTGCCAAGAAGCTTCAGCTGAGAAATGGTGTGATCCACCTCGTCCAGATCCAGAACAAACTCGTTAAGCCACAGGCTTGCCCTTTTGCCGACGGTGGTCGGCTGCGCCGGCTGGAAATGCGTAAAGCCCAGTGTCGGCTGGTCCTTGTATTCCTCCGCAAATGCAGCCAGAGCCGCGATCACGTTAAGGAGCTTTTTGCGTACCAGGCGAAGGGCATCCCGCATGACGATGATGTCCGTATTGTCTCCCACATAGCAGCTGGTCGCCCCCAGATGGATGATGCCCTTTGCCTTGGGGCACTGCAGGCCATATGCGTACACATGGCTCATGACATCATGACGGACCACCTTTTCACGGGCAATGGCCTCCTCGTAATTGATGTTCTCCGCATTCGCCTTGAGCTCCTCGATCTGCTCGTCTGTGATGTCCAGTCCCAGCTCCTGTTCCGTTTCTGCAAGAGCGATCCATAGCCTTCTCCACGTGCGGAATTTCTTGTCCGGCGAGAAGATGTACTGCATCTGCTTGCTGGCATATCGTGTGGAAAGGGGGCTTACATACTTGTCATGTGCCATGTCTG
>CAYXAN010000003.1:0-22712 GCA_964461705.1 uncultured Sarcina sp.
ATCCCTATGACCGCTGGGGGTTTGCGGATCTGCCGCAGAAGGACAACCTGATTTATCTGGACTATCTGCTTCGCCGGTTTGTGGCCTACAGCAACCTGTGGTGGAGCCTTGCCAACGAATTCGACCTTTGCCGCAGCAAGTCGATGCAGGACTGGTATGAAATCGAGGAATTTGTGGCGAGCCATGATCCCTTTCATCATCTGGAATCCTGCCACAACTGCTTTGGCTACTGGGATGCGGGACGGGCGAATATTACGCATGAGTCCCTGCAGATCAAGACGCTGAGCTTCCTGGACGGAGAGATTTACCGGAATCGGAAGCCGGTGTCGGTGGATGAGTGCCGATATGAGGGAGATGTCGAGGAGCCGTGGGGAAATCTGTCAGCGGCTGCCATGACCCAGCGGTTCTGGGAGGTCATGGCGCAGGGAGCATACTGCACTCACGGAGAGACCTATCTGGACCGCAGTGTTTCGAACCCGGACGATGCCGTATTGTGGTGGGCCAAGGGAGGAAAGCTGAAGGGGCAAAGCCCGGCGAGAATCCGATTCCTGAGGGATCTGGCGGAGAGCCTTCCGGGACCGCTGGAGGCCTGCAAGGAGGGACTTGCAGCCAAGACAAGCCGCTTCGGGGACATGACGGAGGACGAATACCAAAAGGTATTGGAGGAGCTTCCGGCAGGTGCCCGGCGGACGGCGGAGCTGGTGTACCGCATGGATTCGCGGCAGCGGGAGCGCATGATGGCGGGCGAGCACAAATTCATCGGCCATGTGGGGGATGAGGTGTATCTGTTTTACTATGATACGCAATGTCTGTCCCGGGCCAACATCACTCTTCCGGAGGATCAGAGGTATCGGATCGAGGTGATCGATACCTGGAACATGACCAGGACAACAGTGGTTGAGAATGTCGGCGGCAATCTGCTGGTGACCCTTCCGGGACGCGAGTACATGGCTGTGCTGGCTACGAAAATGCCCCAGGAGGTACGGATGCTGGGGTGAGGATTGCGGGAGCGCATCATGCGCAGCAATCCGGGTATTATTGGGAACAAAAAGCCTTTAACCCCCACATGACAGGATAGATGAGGTAGAAGCGGAAAAAGAGTGAAGTAAGGAAAGCCGGTTGATGATTCCTGAGAAAACAGGAAGAGTCGGCCGGCTTTTTGGCGTGTCCGAAAGGCGACAGCACCTTAAAAATCTTCCTCTATTGTCTTAAATTCATCTCCTGAATTGCCCTCCTTCTTTGGATATCATGAAACAAGAAGGAGGGAGATCATGAACAAAATCAAGAAAGCTGCCGCCTCCGCCGTTTGCGGCACGGAGGGGGGCAAAAAGAAATTTGATATGAAGCGGCACATGAGGAAATACTGGCCGTACTATGTCATGCTGCTGCCGGGCGTCCTCTATATGGTTATCATCCGTTATATTCCGATTCTGGGAAGCGTCATTGCGTTTCAGGATTATTCCGTGGTGAAGGGAATTTTCGGAAGCGCATGGGTGGGGCTGAAGAATTTCGAGAAGCTTTTCCACTATGATGATTTCTACCGGATCCTGCGCAATACCATTGTTCTTGGCCTTTTAAAGGTGTTCGTCACCTTTCCGATTCCGGTTCTTCTGGCCATCATGCTGAACGAGGTGCGAAATCCGCATGTGAAAAAGGGCATCCAGACCGTGGTCTGCATTCCCTATTTCGTATCCTGGGTTATCGTCGGCGGACTGGTCTTCGATATGTTCGGAACCGGCGGTATCTTCAACAACTTCCGCAATTTCCTTGGGCTGGATTCGGTGCTGGCCATGCAGAAGGAAAGCTGGTTCCGGCCGATCTACGTGCTGTCCTCTATCTGGAAGGAATCCGGCTGGGGCACCGTGGTTTACCTTGCGGCCATCAGCGGCATCGACCAGACCTATTATGAGGCGGCCTCCATTGACGGCGCGCGAAGGCTCCAGAAGATCCGCTATATCACCTTCCCGCTGCTGCTGCCGACCGTGGTGACGCTGTTTTTGCTCAACATCGGCAGCTTCCTGGAGCTTGGCTTCGAGCAGGTCTATAACCTGTATACGCCGATGACCTATTCGGTGGCGGACATCTTCGATACCTATGTGTTCCGCATCGGAATTCAGAAGGCGCAGTACAGCTTTGCCACAGCCGTAGGATTGTTCCAGTCGGTGGTGGGTCTGATGATGGTGGTCATCTTCAATAAGATTTCCAGAAAGGTGACAGAAGACGGAGGGCTTTGGTGATGACACACAGCAAGGCATTAAAGGTAAAGGAGTCAAGAGGGGACAGAGCCCTTGGAATCATCAATGTCTCGATGCTGCTGGTCTTTGCCTGCATCATGGCCATTCCGCTTCTTGCGGAAATCGCCATGTCGCTTAGCTCCAGGGCGGCATCGGATATGAACATCGTCAATCTGTGGCCGGTCGGATTTACACTGGCCTCCTGGCAATATGTGCTGACGCAGAGCGAAATCTGGAGATCCTTTCTCATCAGCGTGAGCTCCACCCTGATCGGAACGATCCTGGCGCTGCTCATCACCTCCATGATGGCCTACCCGCTGTCGAAAAAGGAATTCGGACCGACAAAGGCGCTGATGCTGTTTGTGGTCTTTACGATGGTTTTCAAGGCGCCGACGGTTCCGTATTTCCTGACGCTGCGGCAGCTGGGACTGTACAACAGCTACTGGGTTCTGGTCATTCCGCACATCCTTACGGCATACAATCTGATCATCATGCGCACCTTCTTTATGCAGTTTCCGCATGAAATCGAGGAGGCGGCGGAGATTGACGGCTGCGGCAAATTCAGGCTGCTGTTCCATATCGTGCTGCCGTCCTCCAAGGCGGTGCTGGCAACGGAGGCTCTGTTCTACGGAGTGACGATGTGGAATCAGTATCAGCATCCGCTGATGTTCATTCAGGATGTGGATCTGTTCCCGCTGCAGATGAAGATTCGGCAGATCATCAACAGCGGCGGAGATATACAGGCACTGGTCATCGCCAAGGAGGTGAATTACACCCAGACGACGCTGAGTGCCGCTACGGTGGTATTTGCCATGATACCGATTTTGATTATGTATCCGTTTATTCAGAAGTATTTTGCAAAGGGTGCAATGCTGGGATCCGTCAAGGGATGACAGGAGAAGGCTTTGAATACCATGACACAACAGGAGAGTGAAAGGAGAGGGGAATGAAAAGGAAAAGGTTACTGGCATTTTTTATGGCAGCAAGCGTGGCAGCAGGACTTTTGACCGGCTGCGGGAGCTCTGCGGCAGACAGCGGAAGCGATGCGTCCGCCTCGGCGGAATCGTCCGAATCGTCTGATACGGCGGACGCAGAGGAGGCTTCGCAGGATGAATATCCGGATATCGAGATGTGGTCGACCAACACAGGCTACCTTCCGGTGGAGAAGGATAGTGTTATGTACAATTTCTACAAGAACCTCATCGGCGTCGGCATCACACAGCCCTATGTCGAGTGGAACGGCGGGACGACGTATTACGAGCAGCTGAACCTTCGGATTGCGGCAGGGGATATGCCGGCCATCGTACAGGTCGGAGACGGCGTGGAGGTGGATCTGATCAAGCAGGGCGCACTGCTGGATCTGACGGATCTCCTGCCGGAATACGCACCGCACCTGTGGGAGAGCGTTCCGCAGGAGACGTGGGATGCCATCAAGGCGGCGGATCCTACGGGTGAGGGACGTATTTATTACACACCTTATCTGTGCAATTATGTGCGGCACAGCGGCCTGATCCGTCAGGACTGGCTGGATGCGCTGGGACTGGATATGCCGACGACACAGGAGGAGTTTGTCAATGTGCTGCGCGCATTTAAAAACGACGATCCCAACGGAAACGGCATCGCGGACGAAATCCCCACGGGAGGCCGGGCAGAGGCCAGATGGATGGATTATCTCTTTGCCATGTACGGCGTGGCCATGTGGGAGGGCTATCCGCAGTGGGATCTCTATGACGGAGAGATCACCTATTCGGCGGTCACCCAGAACATGCGTGATGCGCTGGAGTTCATCAGCGGTCTGTACGCAGAAGGACTTCTGGACGAGGAGTCTCTCTTAAACGATAAGGCCGCCTGGGACGGAAAGGTCAACACCGGCAACGTAGGGGTCTTCTACCAGTGGGAGGAGCAGACGTATAATTATGCATTGAACATCGAAAACGCGACGGGTGTGCAGGCGGATTGGAGCGTGCTTCCGGTCATTCAGGTCGAAGACTATGAGGGCTTCATCACAGAGAAGCCTACCGTCGGATCGCAGTTTGCCATCAATGCAGCCGATGATGAGGAGCACATCAAGGCATGCCTGAAGGTGCTGGATTGTTACGGAGATCCGGACATGTCGCTCACCCTTAGACTGGGACCGGAGGATATGTATCACACAACAGATGCGGACGGCAATGCAACGGTCCTTCCTTCTGACATGACGACACAGGAAAATCTGATTGTCAATCCGTATGAGAGTCTGATGGATGCGGATAAGGTGCATGACATGCTGGAACTGATTCGGACGGACGATAATGCCTGGGCTGTGGAAAAGTCGATATCGAACGTAGAGGAAGCACAGCAGTACGGAAAGGTGATTGCCGGTGACGGCCTTCCGTCCGCCGTTTATGATGGGTACGAGGACATCAACAACCGTACGCTCTATGTCGAATACGCATCCAAAATCATCACCGGTGAGTGGCCGATTGAGAAGTTTGATGAGTTCGTAGAGAAATGGTATGCGACCGGCGGAACCGAGGTGACGCAGAACGTTCGGGACTGGTACGCTTCCAAATAAACAGCGCGGGCGGCAGGCAGCGCAGGAAAACTGTTCTGCTCTTTCTCAGAATGCAGGGGGAAAAGAATGAGGATACAAAAACGGTGGAAGAATCTGCCGCTGGCGCAGAAGCTGACGGTCTTGTATTTCGTTGCCTGCCTGATCCCCCTTTTGGGCAGCAGCCTGATCCTGTATCGGGTGGCCGTCCGCAATATGGATCAGTCCGCGACGGAATTTGCGGAGGTGTTTTCCTCGCAGGTCGTGACGGGGATGGAGTCCTTTGCGGAGGGATATAACTCGCTGACGGCCTCTGTCCTGGTGGACACCGATTTGAAAAGCTACCTGTACAACAAGGACAGGTCTGTCACGGAGCGTCTGAACAACCAGCTTCAGATGCGTCGGCTGATGACAAGACTGACCACAATCAAGCCGGAAATCCGGATGGCTGCCTTCCTGACCAAGGAGGGCAGCAATTATTCGTATGGTGCGGACGGGGAAAACATTAACGTTGCACAGCTGTGGGAGGAGGATTGGGTACAGGAGGCCTGGGAGGGAGAGGAGACCTTCTTCCTTGTTCCCCTCCATGACCGGCCCTATTGCGGCAAAAATCCGGATCGGACCGTGATTTCCGTCGTCCGTAAGATCTACGGCGGAGACGGGGAATATCTGGGCCTTCTGGTGCTGGATCTGCCGCCGAGCTCCATGCTGGAGCTTTCCAGCGCGTTTCTGGCGGCGAGAAATGACTACAGCATTCAGATCAATGTATGCAATGAACAGGGGAACATCTTCTATGATTCCGAGGTATCCGGCGGGAACATTCCGTTCAGTGAAATTGAAGAGGACAATCTGCTGCGCTACAGGGACAATACCTCGGATTATGTGATTCGAACCACAACAGTGAGCGATACCGGCATTTTTGTCAATGTCGTGATTCCCAAGAGCAGCCTGTATCTGCGTGCCAATCGGACCCTGCAGCTGATGCTGCTGCTTCTTGCGGTCAGTACCGTCCTGATCATCTGGATTTCACGATGGATCGGAAGGTATATCTCCGAACCGATCGGACGGCTCCGAAACGGAATGAGGGATCTGGAGGCGGAGGAGTATTCCCTGCTGGAAATGGATGTGGGCAACGATGAGATCGGACAGCTTGTCACCGGCTACAACCGGATGGTGAAGCGGATGGAGCATCTGATTCAGGAGGTCTATGTCGCCGGGATACAGCAGAAAAATGCCGAATATCTTGCCCTGCAGACCCAGGTCAATCCCCACATGCTGTTCAACACTCTGGAGTCCATCCGCATGAAGGCGCTGATGAATGACGATGATGAAACCGCGGAGATGATTCGGCTCCTTGCCGTGATGTTCCGGACGGTTCTGGAGAATCGGGACGGAAGGAATACCATACGGAGCGAAATCGAGTACGCAGACTCCTATATTCGTCTGCAGAATCTGCGCTTTCATGACAAGTATGTACTGGAAACAGAGGCGGAGCAGGGACTTTTGGAGCAGCACATCATTTCGCTGGTGCTGCAGCCGATTCTGGAGAACAGTGTCCGGCACGGAGCCAGACGAAACGAAACGCTTCACATGACCGTGCAGATCCTCCGCGAGGGTGAGGGACAGATCCGCCTTCGCCTTCGGGATGACGGCAAGGGCATGAGCCGGGAAGAGCTGGAACGGCTCCAGGATTCTTTGTACGAGAAGCATGCGGGAAGGAAGGACAAAAAGGAAATCGGCAGGACGGCCGAAAAGGAGATCGAAAAGGAATTCGAAGAGAACGTCGAAAAGAAGGTCGAAAAGAACGGGGGGCAGAGAGTGGAGGATGTGCGTCATGAGAGAGCGCACATCGGACTGGAGAACATTGCGGAGCGTCTGCGCCTTTATTACGGAGAGGAGCATCGGCTGGAGATTTCCTCAAGGGAAGGCGCCGGCACGGAGGTGTCGTTCACCATCCCGGCTAAGACAGCAGGCGAAATGCGTTCATCCGCTGCAGAGACATCGCGGGACACAGACAGACCACAGGTGCAGGGGGAGAAGAAATGGGATACCGCATATTGATTGTGGATGATGAGCACGAAATCGCAAACGGTCTGCGCTTCCTGATTGACAGATACTGCCGCGATTACGAAATTGCCGGCATTGCGCACGACGGAAGGGAGGCGGAAAAGCTGCTGGAGGAAACGGAGGCATCCGTTGTGATTACGGATATCCGCATGCCGGACGAGGACGGACTGACGATGATTCAGCACGTACGGCAGGGGGGACGCTCTCCGCATTTCATCATTCTGAGCGGCTATGCCGATTTTGCCTACGCCCAAAGGGCGATTTCCCTTGGGGTGGAGGAATTCCTGCTGAAGCCTGTGTCGGTAGAGGAGCTGCAGAAAACGTTGGAGCGGGTCGCGGAGCAGATTTCCAAAGAGGAAGCGGAAACACGCCGGCAGCAGAGCATGAAGGAAGAGCTGCGGGAGGTCTATCTGCAGCATTTTCTGCTGAAGGGAGAAAACGAGGAAAGCATATCGGAAATTCTGCAGGGCGCAGGCTTCCCCATGGGAGGCGTCAGATATGTGTGCCTTTGCCTTGATGGGGAGGCGACGGCAGAGCGGGAGCCTGCAGAGGGGACGAACGCCGGGATGCTTTCGGACGAAGCCGGAGAGCTTTTGCGCGGGTGGACCCAGGGCACCGTGCTGGTCCCGTACGAGGACGGCAGGCTGGCCGCGCTGCTGGCACTGCGGGGCGAGCTGACCGGGACGGATCTTGTGTACCGCGCCGAAAGGCTTCGCACCGACCTTGCCCGGAAATGCGGAGTGCACTGCGGCATCGGGATCGGGCTTTGCGTCGATCATTGGAGAGATCTGCCGCAATCCTTTGAGCAGGCGCGGATTTCACTGAATTACCGCATCGTCAAGGGCGCCAACACCTCCATCGCCTATGCGGACATTTCCGCCATTGAGGAAAAGCCGCAGCTGATCTCTCAAGACAACATGCTGGAACTGGAGGAGAGCATCGACCGGCTGGACAACGAGGGGTGCCGCCGCTGCATCCGAAAAATTTTTGACGAAATCAGGATGTGGGATGATGTGGCTCTTGAGGATCTGCAGAGGACGGCGATCGGCATCGTTCTGTTCAGCATCCGCAGGGTTCCGTCCGCCCAGTATCAGCTGAACCGGTATCTTGGGAAAAATATCTTCACCCTTGAAAATATTGAAAAATTCAAAACGCTGGATCAGCTGTGCAACTGGATCACCAATATGATCTGCGCCATGAATGAGCTGATGCTCAAGGACAACCTTCCGGACAAACGGGATCTGATCGAGGAGGCCAAGAGCTACATCCGCAAGAATTACAACAAGGACATCTCCCTGCAGAAAATGGCAGAGCTGCTGTACATCAACCCCTTTTATCTCAGCCAGCTGTTCAAGAAGAAAACAGGGAAGACCTATCAGAGCTATCTGACGGACATCCGGCTGGGGCGGGCAAGAAAGCTTCTGGAGCAAACGGATTTAAAACCCGAGGAGGTCTGCGAAATGGTGGGCTACAGGGACGTGAAATATTTCAAAAAGAAGCTGCGGGAGGCACAGAGAGCTGCGTCAGGTCAGGAACCGGCGGAGGGATAAAAGGATATTATGAGGGACGAAGATACGAACTGGATCTGGCCGGCAAGCTGGGGGCGATCCGACGATGAGGATGCCGGCGTGGTTTATTTTCGAAAGAGGGTGACCTACCGGAAGTCCATGGGACGAATGACCTGCAGGATCTCGGCCGATTCGCGATACAAGCTGTATGTCAACGGAGAGTTTGTGCAGGAGGGGCCGGCCAAGGGAGATCTGGAAACCTGGTATGCGGACACGGCCGATGTGACGCCGTATCTTGCCGAGGGGGAGAACGCTGTCTGCGCGGAGGTGCTGCGTTACCCGGAGGATCGGAACCTTCGCAATCACAGCCTGTACCGAACAGATACGCCGTGTCTGTACATCGAGGACACCTCTGAAAATCATAAAAAAATACTGGACGGGAGAACCGGATGGAGGGCGAGGAAGGCAGGACACATTCATTTCCTTGGGGAAACGACCGTTCCGGCACCTCTCCATATTCTGGAGGATGCCTGCGGAGACGGGGACGCTGCCGGATGGATGATGCCGACGTATCACGATGATCTCTGGGAGGAGGCACGCCCCTATCGGCGAAGCGAAATCCGTCTGGCGGATGCCCCGTTTCATCTTGCAGATCGCCCGGTCCCCATGCTGGAGCATGAGGAAAAAGAGTTTGTACCGGAGGCGGTGATCCGGGATGCCGGAGGCATGGACAGAGGGGCATTGCAGGCAGCCTTGGAAAGGATGCTGGGGAAATCGGAGGCCGATCATCAGTGGGAGCTGTGGCGGCAAATGGTGCGGAATCACCTGACAACCTGTGTGGAGAACGACACCGACGAACGAAGCGACTGTCATGCCTGGGCCAGTGTGCTGCTCTATGAGCTGCCGGCCGTGTATCTTGGGGTACAGCCGGCGGAGCCGGGATACCGGAGCGTTCGCATTGCGCCGGTACCGGGGCATCTTACCTGGGCAAAGGGAACGGCTGCGACACCCCGGGGTGACATACAGGTTTCCTGGACGAGGACAAGGGAAGGACTGCAATGCGAGACAGTGCTTCCCGAGGGAATGCGCAGAGAGGAGCACGCAGACAATCCGTGGATCACTGCGTAAGCGGCGGAAGAACAACAAAGGCAAATAAGCAACTGTTCAGCACCATCTCAATTTTCCTGCGGAAAACCTCGATGTGGCCGGCCAGAGGCGCTTCGCACCTTGGCCGCCTGTCAATTTCAAACGTGAATTCGCCCGTAAACGGTCGATTCACATTGAAATTGGCAGGTGCTGAACAGATACGCAAATAAAAGCAAAAAGGCACAGTGACAACAGGAGGACGATACCGATGAAGACCTATCAGGATACAGGCAAAACACCAAAGGAGCGCGCAGAGGCGCTTCTGGCGGAAATGAGTCTGGAGGAGAAGCTGGGGCAGCTTGTGTGCTACTGGCCCAAGCAGATTGAGGACAAGGATGGGTTTGCGGCCTATGAACAGGGAGCCGGCGTGATCAGCGCAACCTATATGCGCATGATGACGACGCTTTCGGAATGCATTGCGTTCCAGCACACGTGGCAAAGGCGGGTGATGGAAAAGAGCGAGCATCACATCCCGGCCATTTTCCATATGGAGGGTCTGACCGGGGGAACGATGCCGGGCGCGGTTTCCTTCCCGGACGGCCTGGGGAGAGCCTCGTCCTTTGATCCGCAGCTGGAGCAGGAGATCGGCGACATCATCAGCAGGCAGGAGGCAACCCTGGGGATCGGGCATATTTTTGCCCCGGTTCTGGATATCAACAGGGATCCGCGGCACGGCCGCATCGGGGAGACCTACGGCGAGGATGCAAGCCTTGCATCGGCAATGGGGAGTGCCTATGTGAAGGGGATTCAGCAAAAGCGGGAGAGCGGACTTCGACCGGAGGCCGTGGCCAAGCACTTCGCCGGCTTTCACGCAAGCATGGGCGGGGTTCAGTTTGCGGCCTTTGATGCATCAAAGGCGACCATGCGGGAGACCTATCTGAAGCCGTTTCAGGCGGCGATTACCGAGAGCGGGCTTTCCGGCGTGATGCCTTGCTATGATCCGATCAACGGCATTCCGGCCTCGGCATCCAGGGAGCTTCTGACAACGGAGCTCAGGGAGGAGATGGGCTTCGACGGACTGGCGGTTTCGGATTACGATGCGATCCACAACGCATTTGAATACAGCGGCTTTGGAGAAACCGTGGGGGATGCCGGAATGCGCTGCCTTGCGGCGGGACTGGATGTGGAGGAGCCCGGCAAGGAGGGCTTCGGTGAGTGGATGAAGGAGCAGTTCCGGGAAGGAAAGGCGGATCAGAGGATCCTCGACCGGGCCGTCCTTCGTGTGCTGACGACCAAGTTCCGGATGGGGCTGTTTGAGCATCCCCTTGCCATGGAGGAAGAGGAGATGGCAGGCATCTATCATCAGGAAAAGGATGCACCAACCGCCGCACGCTCGGCTCGGGAATCCATGGTCCTTTTAAAGAACAACGGCGCTCTGCCGCTGACCGGAAAGGAAAAGAGGATTGTCGTGATCGGGCCGCATGCCGTGACGGCAAGGAGCCTCTTCGGCGGCTATACGCATTACGGGATGGCTGAGGGAAATCTTGCCATGGCGCATGAGGCAAAGGCGAAGGAGACCGGGATCCCCTGCGAGTGCATTCCGGGGACAGGAATTCAGAAAAGCGAGAGCGAGGATTATGAGCGACTGCTGCAGCAGCATAAGCCCGGGATTCAGAACCTGGTGGAAACGCTGAAGAGGCGTCTTCCGTCCTGTGACATTGTGTGGGCAAAGGGCTATGAAATTGCAGGGGACGGAGAGAAGCTGTACGAAGAGGCACTGGAGCTTGCACGGCAGGCGGATCTTGTCCTTCTGACACTGGGAGGCAAGCACGGGATGCGCAGAATCAGCACAACCGGGGAAGGCATCGATGCGGCAGACATCGGGCTTCCGGCCTGCCAGACCGGATTTCTGCAGCAAATCGCCCGGATCGACGTGCCGAAGGTGGGAATCCATTTTGACGGCAGACCGATTTCCAGTGATGCGGCAGACGAGGTGCTGGATGCCCTGATTGAGGCGTGGAGCCCGGCGGAATACGGAAACGAGGCGCTGGCGGATCTGCTGACAGGAGAAGTGAGTCCGTCGGGGAAGCTGCCGGTGACCGTAGCACGAAGCGCGGGGCAGATCCCGATTTACTATAACCTGCCCAAGGGCTCCGGCTTTACGCAGGGAGGCAGCATCGGCTGCCCCGAATACGTGGATATGCCGCACTCACCGCGTTATCCCTTCGGCTTTGGACTGACCTATACCACCTTCGCTTATCGCGATCTTGCGGTGGAGGAGCAGGGGGACGACGCACAGCGGGTATCCTTTACGGTGGAAAACACCGGGAGTGCGGAGGCAGAGGAAATCGTCCAGCTGTATCTTCAGGACGTGCACAGCAGCATGGTTCGCCCGGTGAAGGAGCTTGCCGGCTTCGGGCGGATTCATCTGGCTCCCGGAGAAAGCAAACGGGCAGAGCTTGTGCTGCATCACGACCAGTGCGCCTTCATCGATGCAGACGGCGCATGGAAGATCGAAAAGGGAACGATCCGGGTTCTGGTCGGAGCGTCCTCCGAGGACATCCGTCTGGAGGGAAGCTTTGAAATCAAGGAGGATCGGTATATCAAGGGAAGAAACCGGCATTTTTACGCGTTGATTCAAAGTGAGCAGAGCAGAACGGATCAGACCAGGTAAGACCTTGCAGTGGATCGCGCGGCAGCCTGCAGACGGACAAAGATTTTACCTGGTACCTGAACCTTACCAAGCAGCGGCAACAGATCCTGCTGGAAGCCTTTGCAGCCGCTGGCCGGGATCTTTACAGTAAAAAATAGCAGACTTCTCATAAAAATGCTTACGGACTTGAAACTCCTCCGCATGCTACCATGGGGCTGTCATGTACAGCTTGGAGAAAAGTGTCTTCTCTATGGTTGGACCGACGAGACAAAACACGCATGAAGCAGGCATGGATTGTGACATAAGGAGGGGATGATGGCGGCATTTGATGCTAAATTTGCTTTGGAACTGGATGGAAGGGCAAATCCGGACTGCATTGTACAAGGTGATACGTATCGATTTACGGTGCTGACAACCCGTATGCTGCGCATGGAATACGCAGAGGATGGGAAATTTGAGGATCGACCGACACAGGTGGTATGGAACAGAAGCTTTGATCATCCGGATTTTATTGTAAAGGATCAGGAGGGGCTGCTTGAAATTGATACGGAGTATTTTCATCTTGTCTACGACAAGAAGGAGTTTAACAAGAACCATCTGTACATTGACGTCAAATACAGCTTCACCAATTATGGGGGCAGATGGTACTACGGACAGACGGATTACGGCGATCCCAAAAGAGAGCATAACCTGAAGGGAACAGCACGTACCCTGGATCGATGCGATGGGCCGTGGTATGAAGGATCCAACCGCCTTGAGAGGATGTGCGCAGGTGGCAATAACCGAAATGACGGTGATGTGGATCTTGGAAGAGGCCTCTGCGATACCAGCGGACGAACCTTCTTTGAGGACGGAGAATCGCTCATCATGCTCCCGGATGGCTTTGTGGAGCCAAGAAGGAAAGGCTGCATCGACACGTATTTTATGGGATACGGCAGGGATTATTTTGGCGCAATTCACGACTTCTACAGGCTTTCAGGAGAGCCGCCGCTGATGCCGAGATATGTCCTCGGCAATTGGTGGAGCAGATATTGGAAGTATACCGAAGAAAGCTACATGGAGCTTCTGAAAACCTTTGAGAGCAGGGATATTCCGTTTTCCGTGGTCGTAATGGATATGGACTGGCACATCGTGGATATCCCGGAACGATTTGGGAAAGGATGGACAGGATATACCTGGAACAAGGAGTTTTTCCCTGACCCGAAGAGGTTTTTGGATTGGCTGCATGCACATCATTATCGAATCACACTCAATCTGCATCCGGCCGACGGTGTGCGGGCCTATGAGGAGCCGTATCCTGTCATGGCCAAGGCTCTCGGCACGGACCCGGCCAACGGCTTCCCTGTGCGCTTTGATTTTACCAACAGGGAATTTATTGTTGCCTACTTCAAATATCTTCATCATCCGGAGGAGGAGAGGGGAGTCGATTTTTGGTGGATGGACTGGCAACAGGGAAACGTCTCCATGGTGGAAGGAATGGATCCGCTATGGATGCTGAATCATTATCACCATTACGATATGAAAAGCCAGAACAAGAGAGCGGTTATGCTTTCAAGATACAGTGGTTTGGGAAGCCATCGATATCCGATGGGATTTTCGGGGGATGTTCACACAACCTGGCAGTCACTGGAGTATCAGCCATATTTTACAGCGACGGCGGCCAATGTGGGGTATACCTGGTGGAGTCATGATATCGGCGGTCACTTGAATGGAATCAAGGACAATGAGCTGTACATTCGATGGCTTGAATTTGGCGTTTTTTCACCGATCAACCGGCTGCACAGCAACTCAGATCCCTTCTGTGCGAAGGAGCCGTGGAGATACCCGAAGCCCTATGACGAGTATGCAGCAGAGATTCTTCGTCTGCGGCACAGACTTCTCCCGTATATTTATACAATGAATTACCAGTGCCATACGGATCTGGTTCCGGTGGTCGTGCCGGCTTATTATTATTATCCTATGTGCGTAGACAGCTACCGATTCCGAAACGAGTATTTCTTCGGAACGGAGCTGCTGATACAGCCCATGGTTCATCCGACGGATCCTGAGACGGGATTCACAACAGAGCTTACCTGGCTGCCGCCGGGAATCTGGACGGATTTCTATAACGGGCAGGTTTACCGCGGCGGGGAGCAGGGATATTGCCGCAAACTCAGCAGAACGATTGATCAGCAGGGTGTATTGGCAAAGTCGGGGGCAATCGTCCCTATGGCACAGCTCGCAGCGGGAGATCATTCGGTAGAAAATCCGGAAGCACTGGAAATTTATGTGTTCCCCGGGGCAGACAATACCTATGTGCTGTATGAGGATGCCGGAGATGGATTTGCCTGTGAAGAGGGCCAGTATCTGAAAACAGAAATGAGACTGTACTGGCGTGAAGGAAGGGCAGACTTTGAACTGCAGACAGAGGGGGATTTTACAGTCGTTCCGAAGACACGGAGATATATTCTTCGTTTCAGAGGCTTTTCGGATATGGACGTGAATCAGATGGAGGTCAGTGAAGGATTTGAAAAGGACTATGACCGCAGGACAAGAACCCTGACAATCGCCCTTGCGGGAACAAATCCGAAGCGAGAGGTTTCTGTGAAACTGAACGGAGCAGCGCTTCCGGGAGAGGAGGATCTTGTCGACAGAGCGTTTGCGTTTCTTGATGGGATTCAGGGAAGCGTTGTTCTGAAGAGCGAGATCATCCGCTGTATGCGGAACGCGTCCGGAAGGGATGAAATGATCAGTGGTCTCAGGGGACTGGAGATACCTGCAGGCTGGGAGGATGTCTTGCTGGAGATGGCACAAATTTAATCCGGAAACGCAGTCGGCACATGAAGAAAGTGCAGGCTGCGTTTTCTTCATGTTAAATGCCCAAAACGAAAGAAAAACCGTCATTCTCAAAAAAATACGGCCTCAATATAATGCTGATATCAACCGAAAACACAAGAGGAGGGATAGGACAATGAAGAAAATGGTTGCACTTTCTGCGGCGGTATTGATGTCGGTTTCGATGCTTGCCGGCTGCGGCGGTTCCGATGACACAAAGGAGGCGGCAAAGGCAGACACAGGATCGGCAGATGCAGCGGAAGCGGAGCAGGGTGAAGCGGCAGAAACAACAGATGCGGAGCTTACAGGGGAGCTGTCGGTAATGGTCAACAGTTCCTTCACCAGTATGGAGGATCCCGCGATCGAGAGAGCGGCTGAAGCGTTTGAGGAGGAGCATCCCGGCGTATCCATTACCATCGAGGGCTTGTCAAGCACGGAGCTGATCAGCAAGTACACGACGTCAGCTATGGCAGGTGCCGGCCCGGATGTTGTTGCACTCGATAATTCCGGCTGGCCGATTGACCTTGCGGCAATGGGACTGATCATTCCGCTTGATGATCAGATTGCTGCATCGGAAAACTCTTATCTGCAGGGACCGTTGGAATCCGGCCTTTATGAGGGAAACTATTATTCCGTTCCATGGTATTTCAACAACACCGGTCTTTACTATAACAAGAGAATCCTCGAAGAGATCGGCAAGACAGAGGCCCCGACAACATGGGAGGAGCTGGAGGAGGACATCCGGCTTGCAACGGAAAAAGGATATGCCGGCATATCCACACGACTGGACGGCTACGCGATCTTCAATATCTTCTTTGAAAACGACAATTCGGTCATCGATACAACCGGCGATGTACCGGTGGTCACGGTAAACAGTGAATCGGGTAAGGAAGCCTTTGAATTCTGGACGGGACTGCATACCAAGTACAATGCTTTTCCGGAGGGAATGAAGGATGCGTCCGATTGGGCTACGGCCTATACGACGTTTGTGTCGGATGACTGCCTCTTCTTTGTCTGCGGAGACTGGGCATATAAAAACATTGCCTCCGGCAATCCGGACATGGAATTCGGCCTGGCTCCGATGCCGAAGGGAGCGGTTAACGCGGTATGCCTTGGAGGCTACAATCTGGCAATCAACTCCAACAGCACCCAGCAGGAGCTTGCATGGGAGTTTGTTGAGTATCTTACCAGCAAAGAATGTGATTATGTCATGACTGAGCAGGGAAGAATTCCGGGAAGAACGGATGTGGATTATGAGCCGATCATTGAGACGAATCCCAGCTATCAGGTCTTTATCGATGAGGCAGAATATACCATTCCAAGACCTCGAGTAAAGAACGCAGCGTCGGTTGATGAAATGATGTGTGACGCATTTAAGAAGGTATTCTTCGATCAATGCACTGCGGAAGAGGCATTGAATGAGCTGGAGACGGAGCTGAACGATTTCATCGCAGAGAACTATTCGTAATTTTCTGCAGCGATTGCTTTGTGCATACAGCGAAGATCTGTTGTGTCGGAACACACTAAGAAGGGGACCGCTACGCCTAATGTGCAGGCGGACGGTTCCCTTTTAAAAGCCGGAAGGAAAGGAAAGATAGATGGCAAAGAGAAAAAAGGAGCAGCGTCGACTTAAGGAATACTCGATTCGGTATAACGCAGTCGGATATCTTCTGATCGCGCCGGCGGTCATTTCAATATTGCTGCTTAGCGTATATCCGCTGCTGCAGGGAATAGGAATCAGCTTCCTTAACTATGATATGACAAAGGCAAACAGTGATCTGTTCGGCACGTTTGCCGGATTAAAGAATTACATAACGATTTTCACCAATTCCAAGTATCAGCATGCGGTAACCAATTCGGTGGTATGGACGCTCGTCAATATTGCGGTACAGCTTGTTCTTGCCATGGGAATTGCCATGGTTTTGAATGAAAATCTGCGGGGGAGGGGGCTTTTCCGCACAATCGCAATGCTTCCCTGGGCGATACCGGCAGCGATCGGTGCACTGACCTTCAGTGCACTTTATGACACAAAGATCGGTATTTTTAATGTGATTCTCATGAAGCTGGGAATCATAAGCGAAGGGTATTCGTTTCTTGGCAATGTGGAAACGGCAATGCCGGCGGTAATCATCGCAAACGTGTGGAAGAGCACGCCGTTTCTGATGATCTTTATACTGGCGGCACTGCAGGGGGTTTCCTATGACATGTATGAGAGTGCGGCCATTGACGGAGCGGGAAAAGTAAAGAGATTTCTGTATGTTACGCTTCCCAACATCAAGGAACCGATGGCTGTGGCGGTGATATTGAACGTGATATCCATCTTCAACAATTTCAATGCGATATGGCTTCTTACAAAGGGCGGACCGCTGGACAGCACGGAAATCATGTACACATACGCCTATCGTCAGGCCTTTGTGGATCATAAATTCGGCTATGCTGCAGCAACATCTGTTGTCATCTTTATCGTGATTGCGATACTCACCGTTGTTTATATCAGGATGATCGGGAACAACAAGGATTGAATGCGCTCATTGCGCTGACATGTATTGCAGATTGGGAAGCTGCTGATCGCGGCAGTGTTCCCTGAAATTTGGGAGAACTTCTGCAGGGAGAGTGACATGAAACGAACGAAATCTGAGCTTTTTGTGCTATATTTCCTTTCCATCGTTATTGCGTTGTGTTCTGCACTGCCGTTTGTATGGGTGCTGCTGACGGCTCTGAAGTCACCGGAGCAGATATACAATGCAAGTCAGGTGATCCCCACCTACATTACGCTTGACAATTTTAAACAGGTGCTGTTCCATTCGAATTTTGTGAGATATTTCCTGAACAGCACAGTCATATCCGTTGCGGTCACTGTGGTTTCCATGCTGTTTGCAATCATGGCGGCATATGGCTTTTGCAGGTATTATATTATGGGAGCGGAAAAGATGAAGATGGGCATTTTGTTTACGAAAATGTTCCCGGGAGTTCTGCTGTCGATTCCGTATTATGTGGTGATGAAAAGAATGGGGCTGATTGATACCCACCTTGGACTGATCATCATCAACTGCTCGTTTATTCTTCCTTTTGCCGTATGGAATATGTGTACTTTTTTTTCTCAGATACCGTGGGAAATTGAGGAAGCGGCGCTGGTTGATGGCTGCAACCGATTCCAGTCGTTTCTTCATGCGATTTTCCCGCTTGCCAAGCCAGGCATCTCTGCAACAACGCTGTATTGCTTCCTGATGTCGTGGGATGAATTCATGTATGCGAACACGTTCATCAATACCACGCTCAAGAAAACGGTGCAGGTCGGCATTCGGGATTATATCGGAGAGTATTCAACGGATTGGGGCCCGCTGATGGCGGCCGTCATCTTAAGCCTGATTCCGGTGATCGTTTTCTTTGTATTTGTTCAGGATAATCTGGTGGGCGGTCTTGCAGCAGGCGCAGTCAAGGGATAAGTGTCTGTGACAACGCCGCCGAGGGGCGCAGCAATGAAGAGGCATGAAAGCAGCATTCGATTCAGTATGGTCAAGAGTATCATTCTGTTTGTGCTGCTGCCGCTCTTTGCTGCGCTCCTTGTGCTGTCAATCCTGATGCAGCGCACAACATCACAGAATACGATCGAGGCATATCGTATGATGTTTGATCAGAATGTCAGGGAAATTGACAGTGCCATTCTGCAGGCCAATTATGTGAGCAGTACAATGATTTCCTATACGGAGAATGAGAAGCTGCTGAAGGGTTATTATCAGACAAACAATGCATATGAGAAAAACGTCATTGTAGGAAAGATGATACGTATGGTATCGAATTGCAATGTCAGCAATCTGGGGGCGTATGACGGAAGGCTGATGATTCTTTTAAATGACGGGCGGCTCATCAGCTCTGAAAAATCCGTGGAAACGGGAGATCAGCTGATATCCGGGAAATGGTATCAGCAGATTAAGCAGAATAAGACAACACCCTATTGGACGGAGGAGATCGGTCAGCTATTTGACAGCACAAATCCGGACAAATACGTCTCCTTTGGAAGGGAACTTACACATTATGGAGAAAGCTCCTATGGGGTTGCTCTGGTTTCCATTCCGAGAACCGTGTTTACACAATTTAAGGACGACATTCGTTATCAGCGCGGAGACATCTATATGTTTGCGTCAGACGGACGGCTTTTGTGCGGCAATACAGGCAAAATAGGAAAGGACATCATTACAGAGCTTTTTGCAAAATGGGAGGCCGGCGACAGAAAAGAAGGACAATACGGGGAATACTATATTTTAGGAAAGCAGCTGTCGTACAGTCAGAACAGTGTACTGTATATCGGCTACGAGCATGCAATTTTTGAAAAGAGCGAGAGAATATTGGCCTATCTGGTCACACTAATGGCTTTGATCACGCTGCTTGCACTGTCAGGAACCCGGCACATTTCCCATTATATCACCCGTCCGATACAGATTCTTTCTGATAAAATCGGGCTCATTGAGCAAAATGATGCAGTTGCTATTGCACTGGAGGTGAACTGCTTTCAGGAAACACAGGAGCTTGAACGAGGAATGCGTAGGGCGCAGGAACGCATTCGCCTCTTGGTGGAGGAGGTTCGAGAGGAAACCATGATGAAGGAAAGGGCCAGATTTGATGCGATGAAGGCACAGATACGGCCGCATTTTCTATTCAATACACTGAATGCAATTCGCTGGAAGGCTTCGATCAACGGGGACGAGGAGGTTGCAGCGGCCTTGTCGGATCTTGGGGTCTTGCTGAGCGAAACCTATAAAAGCGATGAGGAGCTTGAAACCGTTGAGAATGCTGTTTATATTCTGAAGGCGTATGTAAAGATCATGGAAATACGATTCGGACATGAGATAGAGTTTTTCACTGTCATTCCGGAGGAGATACAGAACTGCTTGCTTCCGCGCTTTTGCCTGCAGCCGCTTGTGGAGAATTCTTTTATTCATGGAATGAGGAATATGAATCAAGGCGTCATTGCACTCCGCGGCAGTCGGGTGGAAAATGATATTGAGCTGACGCTGATTGATAACGGAGAGGGATTGCAGGGAAAGAAGCTGGATCTGTCAGAAACGGCGCATGCTGAAGAATCGAAAAGGGGAATCACAGGGATTGGTTTGTCCAACATCCATCACAGGATACAGATGCTGTACGGAGAGCAATACGGACTTACAGTAGATCCGTCCTTTGAGATGGGATTTCGGATCACATTGCGGATCCCTGCAAGGAATAAAAATGCAAAAGCGGATGAAGGCACTGATTGTTGAAGATGAACTGTTGGCACGTCTTGGTATGCGCTCGTTGATCGATTGGACCTCCATGGGAATCGACCTGCTGGAGGACGCCTGCAACGGGAGAGAAGCTCTTGAAAGAATAGAAAGGGAAGCACCGGAGCTGATTCTGCTGGATTTGAACATACCGGAGATCAACGGGCTGGATCTGTTGCAGATCATTAAGGAAAGACATCTGTCATCAAAGGTGATTGTCGTCAGCTGCTATGAGGATTTTGACACGGTAAAGAAGGCCATGAAGCTCGGCGCAGTGGATTATATACGGAAATTCGGGCTTTCAAAGGAGGAGCTCATTGCAGCACTTCGCAATCTCATCGATATGCCGATTGAAATACCGCCCTACCTTCAGCAGTCTGCGGTGCAAAACGGAATCAAGCTGCGAAAAAAGCTGCAGGATATCCCGCAGGAGTTTATGAAGGGGGATGTACTTAGCTTTTATATGCTCTGGAAATATTCGGATGAGATGACGGATATGAAGATTGTTGAATCGGTGGCCTGTCAATATTTCCAGAAGCGCGGACAGAAGACCATGTCTTTTTTTGTTGACGGAAAGCTTCTTGTATTTCTGAAGGAGGAAACAACAGAGGAGGAAACCGAGCAGCTGCGGAAGCTGATTTCACATTTTGTCCGCAACCGCTGTTTTATCGGCATTACGCCGTATGCACTTTCTGCACAGGATGAGAATTTTTTTGTTGCCATTGCAAACACGGCGGAATGCTATGGCTTTTATGATTGCGGAAAGGAAGTTTTCCTTTGTGAGAAGCCGTTTGAAATCAAGCAGAGCTTTGACTTTGACATCCAGTCCTACATGGAGAAGATTGCGCTCGGTCTATCCAAGCTGTCGGAAAATGTCCTTGCCGAGACGTTGTCAGGACTGTTCGATGAAATCAAGGCGCAGCAATACATTTCCGTGAACATTGTGAAGAAGCTGATGATTGAAATTCTCAGCAGCTTTTCGGAAAAGGCGCGATCCCTGCATGGCGCCATTGAAGAAATTGAGGTGATGGACAGCTTTAAGCATTATCAGAAGATTGCAAACAGCACCTGTCTGAAGAATCTGGAGGAATGGTGGGAGGATTTCATCCCGAAATTTGCGAATCAGTTCTTTACAAGGCAGAAGAAGTCAGAGTCTGATATCATACAGACGGCGCTTGACTACATTGAAAAGAATCTGGACAAGCCGATACAGCTGGCGGAGGTTGCACAAATCATTGGAGTGTCGGAGCCGTATCTCAGCTCCTTCTTTAAAAGCTCCATGAACGAAAATTTTATCCCCTATGTGAATAAGCAGAAAATGAAAAAAGCCAGGCAGCTTTTGACGGACGGAAGACTGGTGTATCAGGTATCGGATGAGTTGGGGTATGAAAATGCGACCTATTTTTCCAAGGTATTCAAGAAAATTGTCGGAGATACGCCGGAGCAGTACAGAAAGAAGTATATGAAATAGGGGGAAATCATATGGTAGCGGAGATGATGCAGCTGATGGGGGAAATGGTCGCCCTTATGCTGGCAGGGGTATTCCTGCGGTGGAGGGGAATCGTCACGGATCCGGGAAGAGAATGCCTGACGGACGTCATCCTGTATATTATCCTTCCGAGCAATATCATCAAGGCATTTACCAACGTGAGCGCAGGCTTTTCCGAAATCGGGGAGTCCATGGGGCTCGCACTGCTGATTGCGCTTCTGATTCAGATTTTCAGCTCCATTGTGGGACACGTATGCTACTTTATGATGAATCAGAGGGAGCGGCCGGTTTATCAATACGCAACGCTCTGCTCCAACGCAGGCTTCATGGGAAATCCCATGGCGCAGGCTGTCTTCGGAGACCTGGGGCTGCTGTACGGCTCGATCTATCTGATCCCCCAGCGGATTATGATGTGGACGGCAGGGGTGTCCTATTTTATGAAGGGTGAGAATAAGGGCGGACAGCTTCGGAAGGTTCTGGTGCATCCCTGCATGCTGGGCGTGTACATCGGAATGCTCCTGATGCTGACCGGCCTGTCCCTGCCGGTGTTCCTGAACCGGACAATCTCCGAGCTGTCCTCCTGTACCACGGGCATGACGATGGTTTACATCGGAACCATCCTCTATGACGCGGACTGGAGGCACGTCATTTCCGGCAAACAAATCTATTTTGCCGTACTGCGGCTCTTTCTGATTCCGCTTCTGGTCTATCTGCCGTGCAGATTCCTTCAGATCGATCCGCTGGTGACGGGTGTCTCGGTGCTGCTGGCAGCCATGCCGGCCGGTGCCATGACCTCCGTTCTGGCCGCCAAATACCATGCAGATGAGGAAACGGCAGCAAGATGCATTGTGCTGACCACGGCATTGTCTGCGGTCACGCTGCCGGTCTGGGGGATTTTTCTGACGGCGGCACTGTAACATTCCTTCCTGTTCCGACGTATGTATCAGCAGAAGACAAGAGATGAGCCGATGAACCTTCCGTTCATCACCGCAGCGGGATCGTCCTTCGGCAGAGCATCTCGGGAAGCATGGACAGCTTAACGAAAAGAAATTTTCTGCATACAAGGGACAGGA
>CAYXAN010000004.1:0-21060 GCA_964461705.1 uncultured Sarcina sp.
TCTGCGACAGACACTCCCGCAGTTAACCCGTCCAATGTCTGCGCGTCTGCGCGAGCGAGCTTGCATATTCACGCAGCCGCTGTCCGGGGTTTTTACGGTAACAGACACAACACAACATAGAGGAGGGATCAGTTAATGCAAAAATGGGCAAGAGCGAATTTTCAGCCGGGGCTGCCGCTGTACGGCGCGACCCGGGTCACGGCATCCGCGGAGCACATCCGTCTGTCCAAGGAGGCTGCCAAGGAGGGAATGGTACTGCTGAAAAACAACGATGCGCTTCTTCCTTTGAAGGCCGGCACGACGGCTGCGCTTTTCGGAAAGGGAACCTTTGATTATGTCAAGGGCGGCGGCGGCTCCGGTGACGTCACTGTTCCCTACGTGAAAAATCTGTACGACGGCCTTCGGGAGCATCCGGAGCTTATCACGGTGGATGAGAGGCTGGCGGCATATTATCGGGACTATGTGGAGAAGTGCTACGCGGAGGGCGGCATTCCCGGGATGATTCCGGAGGCAAAGCTGCCGGAGGAGCTTTTGCAGGAGGCAGCAGCCGTCTGTGATACAGCAATCATTTCCTTCAGCCGCTTTTCGGGTGAGGGATGGGACCGCAAGTCCGAGCTGGGCGCACCGGGTGAGAATGCCTGTGATGACAAGGCATTGATGGAGCTGCAGAATACGATCTTCGCCCGCAGTGATTTCTACCTGACACCCGTGGAGGAGGAGCTGCTGCAGAAGGTGACGGCAGCCTTTGACCGGGTTGTGGTGGTCATGAACGTCGGCGGCATGGTGGCAACGGACTGGTTTGCGCACAATGACAAAATAAGCAGCGTCCTTATGGCATGGCAGGGCGGCATGGAGGGCGGCCCTGCGGCGGCGGAGCTCCTGCTGGGGCTTGGCAATCCCTCCGGCAAGCTGGCGGATACCTTTGCGGAAAAGCTGGAGGATTATCCCTCCACGGAGGGCTTCCATGAATCTGCCGATCACGTGGATTACAGGGAAGATATCTATGTGGGATACCGGTACTTTGAAACCCTGCCGGGCGCTGCCGAAAAGGTGGTTTATCCCTTCGGCTACGGCCTGAGCTATACGACGTTTTCCGTTACGCAGGTGCAGGCGGATCTGATACAGGGCGAGCCGGATCCTGCGGCCGAGACGGCAGAGGGTCCGTGTGCCGAAAGCGGTGATGAAATCCGCATCAGCCTGTGTGTGACCAATACCGGAGCTTTTGCCGGCAAGGAAGTGGTTCAGCTGTATGCCGGGGCACCGCAGGGGCTTCTTGGAAAGCCGGCAAGAGAGCTGAAGGCTTATCAGAAGACGCGGCTTCTGCAGCCGGGAGAAAGCCAGCAGATCACCCTCATCGTCAAAGCCGCAGAGCTTGCCAGCTATGATGACCTGGGAAGAGTGTGCAAGTCCGCCTGGGTTCTGGAAAGGGGCTCCTATGCCTTTTACCTTGGGACAGATGTGCGCTCCGCGAAGGAGCTGGACTTCCATTATGAGGTGCCGGCAGACCGGGTGGTGAAAAGACTGGTCAGCCGCATGGCTCCCACGCAGCTGGAGTGCAGGCTTCGTTCGGATGGGACCTATGAAAATCTTCCTCTGGGCGAGCCCAACGATCCGGATGCAGACGGACTGGAGCGTCTCTCCTTTGAGGAAACGGAGGGCTGTACGCCGCAGGTACGGCCGCAGCCGCACGGCTATACTGCCTGGACAGGAAAGGGGAACAGACTTCCGCAGCTTCTGGATGTGGCAGAGGGACGCATGAGTCTGGAGGACTTTATCGCAGCCATGACAGACGAGCAGCTGGCGGCACTCATCGGCGGACAGCCGAATGTCGGTGTTGCCAATACCTTCGGCTACGGAAATCTGCCGGAATACGGAGTTCCGAACATCATGACCGCAGACGGCCCGGCCGGACTTCGCATCCTGCCGGAGGTGGGCGTAAAGACAACGGCCTTCCCGTGCGCCACGCTTCTTGCCTGCACCTGGAACCCGCAGACCACCTATGCGGTAGGACGGGCCGGTGCAGAAGAGGTGAAGGAAAACAATGTCGGTGCCTGGTTGACCCCTGCAGTCAACATCCACAGAAGCCCCCTGTGCGGCCGGAATTTCGAATACTATTCCGAGGATCCGTATCTGGCAGGCAAGCAGGCGGCCGGAATGGTGCAGGGAATTCAGAGCTGCCGCGTGGCGGCAACCGTGAAGCACTTCGCCCTGAACAATAAGGAGACAAACCGGAAAAATTCGGACTCCAGAGCCTCCGAACGGGCGATCCGCGAGATCTACCTGAAGCAGTTCGAGATCATCATCAAGGAAGCCAACCCCTGGAGCGTCATGTCCAGCTACAACATCATCAACGGACATCGCGCCTCGGAGAACAAGGACCTTCTGGTCGGCATCCTGCGGGATGAATGGGGATATGACGGCATGGTGACGACGGACTGGTGGACCCTGGGCGAGCACTATAAGGAATGCGCCGCCGGAAACGATATGAAGATGGGCTGCGGCTTCCCGGAACGTGTCATGGAGGCACTGGAGAAGGGTCTCATCACCCGGAATCAGATGGAGACGGCAGCAAAGCATATCCTGACGCTGATTCTGCGCATGGAGTAAGCGGCTCCTGTGCTGCGACTTGAAATTTGGGTGAAATTTGCCCTCGGCATCATCAAATACCCGTTTTGGCAGATGACGGCAAGAAACCCGAAGGCCACCTACGCCTGAATAAACGCCGGGCAGGCCGTGTGCCCGCAGCAGATCCGGCAGCGGGCGATCTGCATCGATGCCAACATTGGAGAAGTTCTTCCACAACTCTAAAGAAGTGGTGTACGTTCTAAAATGTAACGAAAATATATAATATTCGTGACATCGGCCCCAGCTCGTTTTCCTGATTTGCGCTAAGCGTCCCGAATCATATATAAAATCCGGGACACCTGGCGCTTTTGGTGACACCTTTGTTCCTCATTATTCTGATCAAAATGGTTGTCAATGACGATCAGAATGACTAGAATATGAGCAGAATAGAGTTGAAAGGTGAGCAGAATGAAATTTCGGGAAACTGAAACAGTTGAGCTAAAATCCATTGTGATAGATGACATCAAGAAGGAGATCATTGCGTTTGCAAACTGTGACGGCGGCACGGTCTATGTGGGCGTTGCGGACGATGGCACAGTGCTGGGCGTTGAGAATGCGGATGAATGTGCCTTGCAGATCTCCAATATGGTGCGGGATGCCATAAAGCCGGATGTCACCATGTTTATTCACTATGAAACGCTGGCCTGCAATGGAAAAGCGGTCGTGGCTGTCAACATCCAGCGCGGCACGAATCGTCCTTATTATCTGGCAAAGAAAGGACTGCGTCCCGAGGGTGTCTATGTACGGCAGGGCTATTCTTCTGTCCCAGCAACGGATACAGCAATTCGGCAGATGATCAAGGAAACCGATGGGGACAGCTTTGAAAATATGCGGTCTATCAATCAGGCGTTAACATTTGAGGCTACAAAAAAGGAGTTTGAAAAACGCAGCGTTGCCTTCGGGCAGCCGCAAATGCAGACTCTGAAAATCGTATCCGCAGACGGCATTTATACAAATCTGGGGTTGCTCCTATCTGAGCAGTGCCCCCATACCATCAAGGCGGCCGTGTTTGAAGGAACCGATCAAAATGTATTTAAGGATCGCCGGGAGTTTTCCGGTTCCCTGATGCAGCAGCTTAATGAGGTCTATGACTATATCGATTTCCATAATCAGACCCATGCGACTTTTCAAAAGCTCCTGCGGATCGATACTCGGGACTACCCGGAAGTCGCTGTCCGCGAAGCGCTGCTGAACTCGTTGGTGCACCGGGATTATTCTTTCCGAGCCAGCACGTTGATCAGCATTTACGAGGATCGAATTGAATTCGTCTCCATTGGCGGGCTGCTTCCCGGCTTGGGATTGGACGATTTGATGATGGGCGTTTCTGTTTGCAGAAACCCGCATCTTGCCAATGTCTTTTATCGCTTGCATTTGATCGAGGCATACGGTACAGGCATGAAGAAGATCATGGGGGCTTATGCAGATACACCGGTGAAGCCAAAGATCACGACGACCAACAACGCTTTCAAAATCATTCTGCCGAATGTAAATGACGTACCCAAAGCAGCAGAAACACCTGAGAAAGCGATAGTTCCGGCCGCAGATCCAAGCAAAGAAAAGATCCTGCGATTCTTAGCGGAACATCAGGTAATTACCCGTAAAGAAACTCAGGCTTTGTTGGATGTCAGCCAGTCCACAGCTGGCCGTATCTTGAAAGCAATGGTGGATAACGGTCAAATCAAACAGCTCGGTGGAAGCCGCACTACCCGGTATGCGTTGCCTGAGAGGTAAACTCAAATAGTGGCAGGCAGCCTCTAAAAATGGTGCGCAATAAACACAACGGTGAAATTTGGGCGAAATTTGCCCCTGATATCCGGATTGCTGCGCGCCATGCGCTCCCGCAATCCTCAAAACATTCGTAATCCGCTCATTTTTCTACGAAAAATGGCTACTTACTCATGTTTTGGCGGGTCCCAAGGTCACCGCTCCTTACGAGAGCAAGCTCTCATCGGAGCGGTGGACCTTTTGACCCTGATATCATCAAATTTCGCTTGACAAGCATGAGGCATTTCGCTAAACTATTTTTTGTTGCGAAGGTAGTTTGAATGAGTTCGAAATGCCTCGTGATATGTATGTGTAGCTCAGCTGGATAGAGCGTCTGGCTACGGACCAGAAGGTCGCGAGTTCGAATCTTGTCACATACATAAGAGAAGCCTCATGCAGGAATCTGCATGAGGCTTCTCTGTTGTGGGGCGGGAGGATAACCCGCCCATCTGATCTTTGCTGAAGTTTCTGAATTTCCATTGAGACAGCATAGAGGCGCATTGAGGCGCCGAGGACATCTGACGGCGCAGACAAGGAGTCAGATGTCACGGAAGTGGTACGGTGATTTCTGCGATGGTTCCGCCGCCGGGTTCGCTGTCAAAGACGATGCCGCAGGCCGGTCCGCAGCAGGCCTGGATCCTTTGGCGGATGTTCTGAATTCCCAGAGAATGGTGCCTTCTGGGCAGATCGCGCGGTGCGTCGTCCTGCAAACCGTACCCTGCAATGTTTGGCAAATCATTCCTGTCCGGCGTTGCGTTCAGCTTCGCCAGCTTGTCTGCAGGGATGCCGCAGCCGTTGTCTGCGACATAGATGTGCAGTATGTCGGACGCGATCTGACAGCTGATACTGATGTAGCAATGATCCTCCATTCGTGCAAAGGCATGCTCGATGGCATTTTCCACCAGAGGCTGCAGGGTAAACACAGGGAGCGGCGTTTTCAACAGATCCTTTGGAATGCTGCAGTCGAAGACAAATTTGCCGGGGAAGCGGATTTTCTGGATTTCCATATAGCGGACCACCTGCTCAAGCTCCTCGCCCAGCGTGGAAACGGAAGATTTTTCCAGACCGTATCGCAGCAGCTCAGACATGTTTACAGCGATGGTTTTGATTTCCGGAACGTTATGGATCTGCGCCAGAGAGCTGATCACATTCATGGTGTTGTAAAGAAAATGATGGTTGATCTGAAACTGCAGCATCTGATGACGGCTTTTCTGCTCGTTGAGCTGTGCCTCATATTTCTGGCGGATGCTTTCGGTTAAACGGAAATTCAGCTCATTGAAGCTTCTGACGAGGCGGTGGAGCTCCGCATTGCTGCCGCACAGATTTTCATCAATGAGGGCATAGTGGTCTGCCTGCTGCGTGTCCAGTGCACTGCTGATCCGACCGATGGGACTGGCAATACGATGACTTAGCAGTAAGGACAAAAGAATCCCCAGAAGAAGGCAGGGGAGAGTGATCGGCAGATAGTTCAGAAAGATGGTGCGGTAGGATGCGGCGGTCAGGCTTGTGGTATCGACAACTTTGACGATTCGCCAATCGGTTGTTGCATTGATGCACCCGACCATGACATAGCTTCGATTCTGCAAGGTGAAATTGCGGCTTTGAAGCGTCAAGTTGGAGGAATTGTTTGCAGTGCCCGCAGACTGCTGATCAGATGCAGTCAAGGAGACATCGGCTGCAGCGGAAATTGCCTCCTGAAAGCCGATGACTTCCTTAGTCAATAAAGCGTTCTGCTCCAGGTCGGAGGTGCCGCTTTCATACAGAAGCGTGCCGTCAGAATCATAGAAGTAGATCCCGTAGCTGTCATCGTCTTCCTGCAGCATCTTTTCCACGTCGCGGACATTGATTTCCATGTAGCATGTTCCAATGGTCTTATAGGTGTAGCCGTCTGTAATTTCCTTCACTACCGGAATGATCAGATAGCTTTGGCTGGCGTAGGTTACCGCCTGAATGGGTGCGATGTAGCGGTTTTGTAAGGAGACCTCGGCGAGAGAGGCCCATTCCTCCATGTCCCGGGTGATCTCCTGTAAGTGCTGATAATTGCGCACATTATAGTCAAAGACGTAATCATATCTGTTGAAAAGAACGCAGGTGAGAAGATCGGAGTTAACCCGATTGGCCAGACGAAGACAGTTCTGTACCATGGCGTTGTCGTTGGCATAGGTGAGGTAGTCTTTCTCATAGTTCTGCAGCATGGCGTGGCGGATCTCGTCGTTCAGCAAGGGGAGCTCGGTGACCTTCGAGGTATCAAGCAGGATGTCATTGAGCTGCGTGTCGGCCTGCTGCAGTGAGGAAAGGAAAAAGGAGTCGGTATTGTCCAGTACCTCATGTACGCTTCGCATCGACGCAAAAATACCCAGAAAGATAGAGGGAAGCGTGGCCATAAGCAGGGACAGAGCAAGGGTTTGTCTGCGGAAGGGAATATAGGTTATTCGATTCAAATGCTTCATCAGCAGTCTCCTATGAAATGGATTCGTGCAGGATTATATCTGACGATTATATACAAATCAAACAATTATATAGACATTCTCGGTTTTCTTCTATTTTTACATAAGATTTACACTAATTCATTCCCGTAGTCTGCCCGTACAATGGCAGTCAAGGGAGGGTAAGCAAAATGAACAAAAAAGAAAGAATGCTTGCAGTATTTCATAACAAACCGACGGATAAGGTTCCGGCTGGCTTCTGGTTTCACTACAGGCCGGAGTATACGGTGCAGGAAATGATCGATGCGCATCTTTGCCTGTTTCGGAAAACCGATATGGATGTCATTAAGATCATGCAGGATTATGCATACCCTGTGGAGGGAAAGATCACCTGTGCAGAGGATTGGAGGAACATACACATTGCCGGGACGGATTCGGAAACGTTTCAGAAGATGAAGGACATTATCCGGGGCATCCGCGAGGGCGCCGGGGAGGATGTTCTTATTTTTCAGACCATGTTCGGTCCCTTCAAGGCGGCATCGATGAGCTTTGGAGACGACGTGCTGATGCAGTATGCCCGCTCAAATCCGGACGCTGTTCGTGACGGCATACAGATTCTTGCCGATGGTCTTCAAAAGTGGGCAGAGGGCTTTCTGGATGCAGGAGCGGATGGAATTTACTATTCCGCCCAGTTCGGCGAATACGGAAGATTTGAGAAAGAGGAGTGGGAGCAGCTCGTCAAGCCCTTTGACCTGCAGATCTTGAATGTCGCGGACAGCAGAGCGGACAAATACAACATGCTGCATATCTGCGGGGAGCCCGAATATCAGTTCCGCACCCATGTGGAGTGGTTTGCGGATTATCCGGGGGATATCGTGAACTGGTCCGTCAAGGACAACCACATCAGCATGCGGGAGGGTGAGAGAATTTTCCGGCGCCCGGTACTCGGCGGACTGAACAACAAGGGCAATATTCTGAAGGGATCCGAGGAGGCCATTCAGGCGGAGGTCGAGGGAGTTCTCAAGGGATACGGCACCCAGGGAATCATGATCGGAGCAGATTGTACGATTCAGGGAGAGCATATTTCTCTGGACAAAATAGCATCCGCGGTTGCGGAGGCACACACAACAGGCCGGACGGCCGGGGAGGAGAAGCAATGAGGAAAAAAATTGCATGCATTTTGTGCGCAGCAGTCGCGGCAGGAGCCCTGTCCGCCTGCAGCGGTGCTGCATCCGGCAGCACAGAGGAGGCGACATCGCAGGAGGCAGCAGCCTCTGCTGCAGAGGAAAGCGAAACGGGGACAGAAGCGGCCTCGGGTGATGTGCTGGAAATTGAGTTTTTCCAGCAGAAGGGTGAGGACGGTCCGCAGAAGGGCTATCAGGCCATCATTGACAAGTTCAACGAGCAAAACAGTGATGTACACATTACGATGAACACCGTTCCGGACGCAGGAACCGTCCTGACATCCCGGATTTCCTCCGGTGATATTCCGGTGATTTTCTCCGATTATCCGACGCAGATGCAGTTCAAGCAGAAGGTTGCAAACGGATATGTGCAGGATCTTTCCGATCAGGAGTTTTTGAGCAACGTCAACGAGTCCTCACTGGAGATGACCAGGCAGGAGGATGGCAAATATTATGCACTGCCCTACAGCCGCAACTACATCGGCGTCTACTACAACATCGATGTCTTTGAAGAAAACGGGTTGAGTGTACCGACAACCTGGCAGGAATTCACGGAGGTATGCGATGCCTTGACGGATGCCGGCATTACACCGGTCGGACTGCACGGCAAGGATCCGGCTCGTGTCGGTCATACCTTCCAGGGATGCACGGTTGCGTGGGCTCCGGACGGAGTGGAGATCATTGAAGAGTGCGCAGCAGGTGAGGCGACCATGACAGGGAATGAGCAGTTCACGGATGTGCTGAACAAGATGAACGTATTGCTGGATTATGCCAACAATGATGCTCTGGCACTTTCAGACACACAATGCTACGAAAACTTCGCAAACGGGGAATATGCCATGCTGATTACCGGTTCCTATGCAAGAGGAACCATTCAGTCGCTGAATGCAGACCTGAACCTGGGAGTCTTCCCGCTTCCCAACGACACCTATGAGGACACCAAGACGCTCTCTGGCATTGACGCTGCCATCTGTGTGTCAGCTCAGGCATCCGACGAGGAGAAGGAGGCAGCTTACCGTTTTCTTGCCTATCTGGCAGAGCCGGAAAACGCACAGCTCTTCTGCGATGCTGACGGTGCACCCTCCTGCATCAACAGTGTTGTCAGCAATGATGACGGCATTCAGCCGATGGTCGATATGATCAATGCCGGTCAGACGCATGACTGGATGGCCTCGACCATAAGCAACAATGTGGTAACCGACCTCTACAACGTGATTCAGGGCTTTTGGGCAGACAGAGATGTGGAAGGAACGCTGCAGGCGATGGATGATTCCATTGCCGTTACCTCACAGGAATAAAGAAGGTGCACGAAGATCATCATGAAGAAACAACAAACAAAAATCGCGGCAGGAGGAGCGTCCGGGTCAACGACTTATTTCCTTTTTACACTGATTCCGGTCTGCCTGTACACATTTTTCTATGCGGTATCGGTCATCAACGGCATACGGTACAGCTTTACAGACTGGGATGGGCTTTCGATATCTTATAGCTTCGTCGGACTCAAGAATTACCGGAACCTCCTAAGCAACCGGATTTTCTGGAATTCCATCAGGACAACGGTGTGCTACTGCATCCTGCTGGTTGCCTGTACTCTGACCGTTTCCCTGCTGCTTGCCATTTCGCTGAATTCACTCAAGGCATTCAAAACGCTTACCAAATCGGTCTTCTTTGTGCCGGCCATGATCGGCGGGGTGACCATTGCCCTGATCTGGGATCAGATGTACTACAGAGTCGTTCCCCTGGTCGGACAGACACTTGGCATTGACTGGCTCTCGCAAAGCGTATTGATGACAAAGACAACAGCATTGCCGGCTGTTGTCTTTGTACAGACCTGGCAGGCGGTCGCAATGCCGACGGTTATTTTTATTGCAGGACTGCAGCAGATTGCGGAGGATGAATATGAATCCGCTATGCTGGACGGGGCGACACCCTTTCAGAAGTTCCGATACATCACAATGCCGCATCTGATGCCGACCGTTACGGTCAATCTGGTGCTGCTGATCAAGCAGGGGCTTACCTCGTTTGATTTTCCCTATGCCCTGACGGGAGGAGGACCGGTACGCTCCACGCAGGTGGTGGGAATTCTCATTTATGAGGATGCCTTCAAAAATATGCGGTTCTCGGCAGCCAACGCGGAGGCCTGTGTGCTCTTTGTGATTGTCGCCGCTTTCTCGCTGACACAGCTGCGGTTGACAAGGGGGGAAACGAACGGATGAAGGTGAAATACAAATCGCTCATCATATGGAAGGCATTAAGAACGCTGCTCCTCGGAGCAGGGTTGATTCTGATCCTGTTTCCCCTTTACCTGGTTGTAATCAATTCCTTCAAGACACTGGAGGAGGCCGGACAGAATTTCTTTGCACTGCCAGGGAGCCTTTATCTCGGGAACTTCAAGGAGCTTTTCACCAACAGCAATTACTGGATGTATCTGCGGAATTCTCTTATAATCACGGTCATTTCCATGCTGTTGGTGCTGCTCCTGGTGCCCTCTGTGTCTTTTGCCATTGCAAGGAATTTCGGCAAAAAATACTATAAAGCAGTTTACTACTATCTTTTGATGGGGCTCTTTATCCCCTCACAGGTCATTATGCTGCCGGTGACAAAGATGATGTCCAGACTGGGCATGCTGAATCAGGAGGGTCTGATTATCCTGTATGCCTCCTTTTCGCTGACGCAGGGAGTTTTCCTGTTTGTGAATTATATTCGCGGCCTTCCCTATGAGATTGAGGAATCTGCCTACATTGACGGGGCCAGTGTGCTGCAGGTGTATATTCATGTCGTTCTCCCGCTGGTGAAGCCGATGCTTGCGACCCTGATCATCATGGACGCGCTGTGGTTCTGGAATGACTTCATGCTGCCGCTTCTGATCCTGAACCGGTCACAGTCCTTGTGGACGCTGCCGCTTTTCCAGTACAATTTCAAGACGGAATATTCGTTTGACTATACGATGGCATTTACGGCATACCTGCTGGCCATGCTGCCGATGCTGATCATATACTGCTGCGGCCAGAAATATATCATCAAGGGGCTGACGGCGGGTTCCGTAAAAGGTTAATCGCAAGGATTGGCGGAAAGATATTGAGAGAAATGATGGAAAGGCCGGAAAATTTGCATGACCATTCTGATTGTGGAAGATGAGCTATACGCGCGGCAGTCGTTGGAGGCACAGCTTTACAGCTATGACAGAAACCGGGAGTTTACGGTTCTGCAGGCCGCGAACGGACAGGAAGGGCTGGGAATTTTCCGGCAGCGGCATCCGGATCTTGTGATCACGGACATTAAAATGCCGCGGATGGACGGGATTGAGATGCTGCAGGAGATCAAAAAGCTGAATCAGGATACACCCGTTGTGATCATGACCGCCTATTCAGATTTTCAATATGCCCGGGATGCACTGAAGGCCGGTGCCGTGGACTACCTTTTGAAGCCCGTAGACGAGAAGGCGGTTGCTGACTGCCTGGACAGGTATTATGAAAGGGCAGGAAGTACAACGGATGCGGAGCAGCTAAGCGGACAGGATGCGGCTGTTCGCTGCGTTCTGATGACGATGGAGGGACAGCAGCCGGACTTTATCGGAAAACGGCTTTTTGACAAAACCTTCCATGACTTTTATCTGGCGGCACTGAATCCTTCAGGGCAGCGCCTGCGCAGGGAGCAATTGCGCAAATGGATTGAGGAGAGTGCAGGAAGCGTCGTATCAAGCAACATGCGTCTGATCGGCAGAATGAATGGCCTGTGGATTCTGGTGATGCAGGGTTTTGAAACCTACAAAAGCTTTATTATGAAGCTTCAGACAAGAGCAGACGAAAATGGATGCCTTGTAAGCTGCGGCGTCAGTGCAAGGCACAGCGGGGCAGATTCCGTCAGCGCGGCGTGGGATGAAGCCTATCATGCGCTCCTGCTGCGCATGACGGACGTAAACCCGGTCC
The DNA here is from genome assembly GCA_964461705.1 of uncultured Sarcina sp. Taxonomy (GTDB): domain Bacteria; phylum Bacillota; class Clostridia; order Lachnospirales; family Lachnospiraceae; genus CAG-791. The sequence goes on from CAYXAN010000004.1 coordinate 11,929, forward strand.
ATTTTCATGAACAGGCCGATGAGTCGGACGGCAACAGGAGGGTCGAATTTCGTATCTCAAAGGATCAGGAGACACTGCTGGAGCAGGCTCTTGAGCACCGAAACGGCGCAAGGTTTACGGAGGTTCTGCACGCTGTTTTTGCAGACATTCCCAGAAATCCTCAAGCCCGCAGCCTGGAAACGCTGTACCTGCATCTGCGGGTGATCTGCCTGCGGGCAGCAGGCCTGCAGGGAAATGTCGGCGGGAGGGTATGCATTCTGGATGATTACGGAATCCTGCAATGCGACTCCCTGCAGGAAATGGAAACGTATTTCATGGATGTGGGCAGGCAGCTGTGTGAGGACGGGGCGCTGTCGCAGAATCGCCGTGACATCCTCTCATGCATTGAGGAATATGTGAACAAGCACTACAGCGAGGAGGTCACCATCAAAAAGCTGGCGGAGGAGATTCTGTTTATGAACCGCGACTATGTAAGTCATGTGTTTGCGGAGCAGAAAAGGATGAATTTTTCCGTTTACCTAAGGCAGGTGAGGATGGCGCATGCCAAAGAATTCCTGGCGCAGTCCAGTCTGTCGGTTTCGGAGGTGGCACGATTGACCGGGTACAAGGACTTATCGCAGTTTATCCGTAATTTCAAGCTGGAGACAGGGATGACTCCCAAAAAATACAGAGACAGTCAAAGAAATATAAGACAGTCGGGAAGAACGGAAAACACCTGAGGACAACGGAAAATCCAAGGAAAGCTGAGATACCCGGGAAAGCGAAGACAAGGAGATTTGAGGCGGCTAAAGAACGCAGGTGGCGCAAATGAAGGAGGATCGAGAGGACTTTCAGCAATGGATTGCAGTACATGAAGACGAAATGCTGCGGGATCTGGCAGAGCTGGTGACCATTCCGGGCATTTCCGTGCCGCAGGACGCCGGGCAATGTGTGCCCGGGGCACCGTTCGGAGCTTCATGCCGGAAGGCATTGGAGCTGTATTTGTCCATGGCGCAGAGGGACGGGATGTCCTTTCGGGATTTATCCGGATATTGCGGTGAGGTCAGTGTCGGGCCGACAGCACCGGCAGCGGTTCTTGGCATATGGAATCATCTGGATGTCGTCCCCGCAGGAGAGGGGTGGGAGACCCCTCCCTTCCGGCTGACCCAGAAGGGCAAATGGCTTCTGGGCCGCGGCGTACAGGACAACAAAGGGCCGCTGACGGCTGTCTATTACGTCCTTCGATACCTGCATGAGAAGGATCTGCTCCGGAACATCAAGGTCAGACAGCTTGCGGGCTGTGATGAGGAGCGCGGCATGGAGGATGTGTCCTGGTTTCGGGCGCATGAACCGATGCCGGACCTGTCATTTGTGGCGGACTGCAGCTTTCCGGTTTGCTGCGGTGAGAAGGGAAAGCTTTCCCTGGTGCTGAAATCAAGATACAAAATGACCGGCCTGAAGGCATTGCAGGCAGGGGAGACACCGAACAGCATTCCGGCATACGCAGAGGCCATTCTCCCCTCCGGTGAGAAAATCGAAGGAAAGGGAATCAGCGGACATGCGGCCTTTCCAGCCGGAACCGTCAATGCCGTCTTTGCACTGACCGGACGGCTGTTGGAAATGGACACCGCAGTCAAAAAGCAGTCCTGCGTCACGAAAAGGCAGGACAATGGAAATATGACAGACGAGAATACGAATGTGCCGGGCGTTCGATTCAGCGAAAAGGAGCGTGCGATGCTGGTCTTCCTTCATCGGTTATCTGCCGACGGCTATGGTGAGGGTGCAGGGCTTGGCATGCAGGATGAACCGTCCGGTCGGCTGACCTGCAATCTGGGACAGCTGCGTCTTCAGAATCAATTTCTTCGATGCAGCCTGGATATTCGTTATCCCGTGACGGCAGACAGGCAGCAGGTGCTGGAACGACTGCGAAAGGCGGAGGGCATGGAGCTGTTCGAAATCGTTTGTGAGAGGAATACCGAGCCCTATTACCGGGAGCCATCCTCCCCCTTTGTCCGCATTCTGCAGACGGCATATCAAAAGGAAACAGGACTGGATCGGCAGCCCTATGTGATGGGAGGAGGAACCTATGCTGCAAAGCTTTCTTGTGCCGTCGGTTTTGGAACGGGCTTTGACAGGGACTTCTCGGAGCTGGGTCTTAGGCCTGGAGATGGAAACTGCCATGCGGCAAACGAAGCAGAACGCATCGACAATCTGGAAAAAGCCATGATGATTTATCTGGAGGCCATTCTTGCTGTCGATGCCTGGAAAGGAGAAAGAACATGAAGACAGTAAACATCAATGACAGGGTGAAGAACGTATCGGTCATCGGGATCGGGTGCATGCGGCTGAACGGCCTGCAGGGTGAGAAGCAGGTGCAGGAGCTGGTAGAAACGGCAATGGCCGGCGGAATTAACTTTTTTGATCATGCAGATATTTACGGCGGTGGGGAATGCGAGGAGATTTTCGGCAGGGCGGTTGCTCCCTCCTTGCGGGAGAAGATGATCCTGCAGACCAAGTGTGTGATCCGTCCGGGGGTTTGCTATGATTCCTCGAAGGAATATATCCTGCAGCAGGTGGATGCGAGTCTTCGGCATCTGCGGACGGAATACATTGACATTCTGCTGCTGCACAGGCCGGATGCCCTGATGGAGCCGGAGGAAATCGCAGAGGCCTTTGATGTGCTGGAGCAGTCAGGAAAGGTCCGGGCCTTTGGCGTGTCAAACCACAATCCGATGCAGATCGAGCTTTTGAATTCCTGCTGCGGCGGACGCATCCGGGTTAATCAGATTCAATACAGCATTGCACATTGTCCGACCATCGATGCGGGGCTGAATTTCAACATCGCCAACGATGCCGGCTGCAGCAGGGACAACAGCGTGATTGAGTATGCACGGTGGAAGAAGCTTCAGCTGCAGGCATGGTCGCCCTTCCAGTACGGCATGTTTGAGGGTACCTTCCTGGGAAATGAGCGCTTCCCGGAACTGAACGCTGTGCTTGAGCGTCTGGCGTCGCAATACGACACAACGACAAACGCCATCGCTGTAGCATGGATCCTGCGGCATCCCGCACAGATTCAGTGCATTGTCGGAACCACCAATAAGGAACGGGTGAAGGGCCTGGCGGCGGCCTCTGACATCAAGTTGACCAGAGAGGAATGGTACGAGCTTTATCTGGCTGCAGGCAAGCAGCTGCCGTGAGAAAGCCGGGTCAGAGAGGAGACGCTCATGAACAGACAAATCTACAATGCTTATGTTGCCATCCTTCACAAGGAGCTGGTTCCGGCACTTGGCTGCACAGAACCGATTGCCCTTGCCTATTGTGCCGCACTGGCCCGAAAGGTGCTGGACGGTGAAGCCGATCGTATGGAGGTGTATTGCAGCGGCAACATCATCAAGAACGTAAAAAGCGTTACGGTCCCCAACTCGGACGGGATGCGGGGGATCGAAGCCGCCGCCGTCCTGGGCTATGCCGGGGGCGATGCCGAGGCCAGACTGGAGGTTCTGGAGTCGGTGAAGCCGGGGGACATTGAACGGGCCAGGGAACTTCTGGAACGGAAATTCTGCCGATGCCATCACGTCAGGGATGTTGCCAACCTTTATATCCGTGTGGAGCTTTTTGCAGCGGAGCATACATCGGAGGTAACCATTTCCCATCATCACACGCAGGTGCAGTGCATCCGAAAGGACGGCGCCGTGCTTTATCAGCGTGAGGAGGAAACGGTTGAGGATACGCAACAGCAAAAGGAGCTGCTGAATGTACGCGATATCCTGGAGTTTGCGGACATCGTGGATTTGCGGGATGTCAAAAGTCTTCTGGAGCGCCAGATCCGTTTCAACAGTGCGATCTCGGACGAGGGTCTGCAGCATGAATACGGGGCAGAAATCGGGCGCACAATCCTTGAAACCTACGGCAATCAGTCTGTTGCCGTTCGGGCAAAGGCACGCGCAGCCGCCGGATCAGATGCAAGAATGAACGGCTGTGCTCTGCCGGTGGTCATCAATTCCGGCAGCGGCAACCAGGGGATCACCTGCTCCATACCGGTGGTCGAATATGGCAGGCAGCTGCAGGTGAGCGAGGATAGACTGCTGCGCGGGCTGGTTGTCAGCAATCTGGTGGCGATTCATCAAAAGAAGTACATCGGCAGTCTGTCCGCCTATTGCGGAGCGGTCAGTGCAGCCTGCGGCGCGGGCGCAGGCATTGCCTACCTGTACGGAGAGAGCTATCAGCAGATTTCCGAGACGATCACCAACACCATAGCGAACATCGGCGGTGTTGTCTGTGACGGAGCAAAGTCCTCCTGCGCCGCCAAAATCGCCTCCTCCGTGGATGCGGCGATTATGGCCAACAATCTGACGCAAAGAGGCCGGTATTTCAAGTCCGGCGAGGGACTGGTGGAGAACTCGGTAGAGGAGACCATCAGGAATCTTGGCTATGTCGGCAAGGTGGGAATGAAGGAGACGGACAACGTCATCCTCGGCCTGATGATTGGAGAAAACGGGTAGAAAATGCCTTCATCAGTGTCTCCTCACAGGTATTTCAGGATCGGCTCCCCTACGTTTCCGTCCGGGTCCGTGTGCAGGATCATATAGGAGGGCCGATAGCCTGCCTGCCGGGGGCGCCCAAGGCTTCCGGGGTTCAGGATCAGGATTCCGCTCTTTGATTCCTGAATGAGCGGGACATGGGTGTGGCCGAAGACAGCAATCTGGCAATGCCTGGTTCTGGCCTCACGCTCCAGGGCATCGACCGAAAATCCAACCTGATAATAATGCCCGTGCGTGAGGAAGGCTCTCTTGCTGCCGATGGGGACAATCATGGTTTTGGGGGCCATGGATCCCAGGTCGCAGTTTCCCGCCACATAGAGGATCGGCATGCCGGCAATGCGGGAAAACTCATCCTCGGAGCCCTCGGCATCTCCCGCGTGCAGAATCATATCCACCGGGGCCTCCTGCTCCATGACACGCAGAAACATGTCGTCCCGCCTATGAGTATCACTGATGATCAATATCTTCATGAAACACGCTTTCTGCATCTGCCGCTTTGCCGGTTCAAAAGGCGGAATACTTCTCGCCGTATGCCCTGATGCGGCTCATCATGGCGCGGAAGGCTTTCCCGCGGTGTGAGACTGCATTCTTTTCCTCATCGGTCAGCTCGGCACTTGTTTTGCCGTATTCCGGCAGATAGAAAAAGGGATCATATCCAAAGCCGTGCTCCCCGCGGATGTCTTTAGCAATTTCTCCCTCCATGGTGCCGACCTCAATGAATTCCTCAGCGGCCGGTGCATAGGGCCGGAGCTTTTTGGGGACAATGGCGGAGCAGGCGCAGACAAAGCGCGCGCTTCGCTGCGCACCTTCTTTGTCCTTGATTTCCTCCAGAATGTGGTTCATCTTGTCAATGTACGGCGTATCCTTTCCCATGTAGCGGGAGGAAAAGATCCCGGGAGCGCCGTTCAGCGCATCCACGGCCAATCCGGAATCATCCGACATGACAACGGTGGGAAGCTCGGGATCGAGCGGGAAATCCTCAGGAGAGGAGGCAAGGATCCGGGCGGCAGCCCAGGACTTGATGGAGGCGTTTTCCTGAAAGGTAATGCCGGTTTCGGGCGGATCGGACACGATGCCAAGCTCCTTGGTGCTTGCGACGATCACCTCCGGGTCACAAAGGATCTCCCGGATTTCACGAATCTTATCCTGATTGCCGGTGGCAAAAACAATCTGCAGCTTCATGCAATAAGCTCCTTTTTGCGAATGGGCTCTGAATAGTTACCTTTTTTAACAAATCACGGCGGGCAGCAGTCCTTCCTATCTCCCGGGCTTAGGTCCGGGAAACATGTAGAAATAGGTCTTCAGCATACCGTTATAGATCTTACGATTCTTCTGACTCTTCAGCCCCAGCGCCTTTTCGGCATCAGGGTAGGAGGTGATGACGTACATCGACCAGCTGTTCAGTGCCCGGAAGCGTTCCCCGAGGGTTCTGTACAGCATGGCCAGCTCCTGCTCCTGCCCGCTCTCAAGACGCTCGCCATAGGGCGGATTCGTGATAAGAAAGCCGTAGGAGCGAGGGTGTGAGAGCTCCTGCACCGGACGCACCTGAAAGTGAATCAGATGATCCACTCCGGCCAGCTTTGCATTTTCACGGGCGGCGTAAACGGCATCCCGATCGATATCATAGCCCTGAAGATCACATTCTGCGTCAGGACGGATTTCCTCCCGAAGCTCCGCGCGAATCTCACTCCATAAGGAAGGCGGGATCAGGTTGGTCCAGCTCTCCGCAGTAAAGCTCCGGGTAAGACCGGGGGCAATATGGGCACTGATCATGGCGGCCTCAATCAGGAAGGTTCCGGAGCCGCAGAAGGGATCCACCAGTGTCCTGCCGGGCTTCCAGGGGGTCAGAGCCAAAAGCCCTGCCGCAAGATTTTCGGCGATGGGGGCAGCCACCTTGTATTTGCGGTAGCCCCTCTTGTGCAGGGAGTCACCGGAGGTATCAATGGCCACCGTCACCTCATCCTTCTTCAAAAAGACACGAATCGGATAGGAGGCACCGGTCTCCGGGAAGGAGGTCAGTCCGTAGTGCGCCCCCATGCGGGTTACCATTGCCTTTTTCATCACCGACTGGATATCCGAGGGCGAAAAAAGCTTTGACTTCACACTGGAGGCCTTGGTAACCCAGAACCTTGCATTCTCCGGCAGATATTCCTCCCAGGGAATGGCCCTCGTGCCCTGAAAGAGCTCCTCAAAGCTTTCCGCATGGAAGGAGCCGACCTTCAGAAGGATGCGCTCCGCCGTGCGAAGGCACAGATTGGCACGGACAACAGCCTCCGCATCCCCCTCGAAGGTGACGCGGCCGTCCTCCGCCTTTGTGATCTCATAGCCAAGCTCGTAGATTTCGTTTTTTACAACGCTCTCCAGACCGAAATGGCAGGGAGCAATCAATTCGATGTTATGCATAGACAACATTATATGGGCGGCGCCGGGAAAAGACAACAAAACGCACCCGGAGGATGAAGGCAAACCGACCGATTCGTCCCGTAACGCCGATTCATCCGGCTGATTTGAAAAATCAAATATAAAATCATAAAATGGATCACGTGATGATGTGCAAAATGACGAACAATATCACGCGTATTCCCGGAATACATAGAGGCATTCAAATATGAATTTGTTGATTGTGGACGATGATGTTATCGAGGTGGACGAGCTGCTTCGTAATATGCCTTGGATGGAGTGGGGGATTGAAAAGACCTACCACGCGTACAACATTGGTGATGCGAAGAAACTGATTTGCGAGAAAAAGATCCAGATTCTGCTGTGCGATATAGAAATGCCCATGGGATCCGGTCTGGATCTCATTCAGTGGATAAAGGAATCGAAATACAAAAAAATAGAAGTTGTCGTGCTGTCGTGTCATTCGGAATTTATGTATGCACAGCGGGCAATCAGACTGGGGTGCATCAACTATCTTTCAAAGCCGATTGAAATGAATTCGCTCATGGAGGCAATCCTTCAGGCAGAGGAAAATGTAACCAGGACGGAAAGGGAAGAACAGTTTTTCGGAAATGAGACCTATTTCTGGGAGGATGTTCTGACAAAGGAAATCTCCTCGGAAAGAAGCTTACAGAAAATACAAAAGCTTCATGGATGGGAGCAGTCGTTCCGTACCTATATCCCGGTTTTGCTCAGCATCAAACATATCGATTCTCCTCAGAATATCAACATGAGCCTTGCAGCGTTTATTGCAGGGAATGTCGCAGGCGAGCTCATGCAAAGCTGCAGCGCGGTCATCGCGATTGTCCGGTACAACATAATAGAAATCATCGTTCCCGGAGTTATGGCCGATAAAATACACACGCAGCTGGAAAAGGTGGAAGAGTACCTGCTCCGACGGTGCTATATCTATTCGAATGGCTACATCGGAAACGCTAAGGAGCCGTTTTGTGCGGCATCGGAAATGCACAGGTTAATGCTGTTTGACAGGGACTGTGTTGAAGCACAAAAGGTTTTTGAGACGGATGAGTTGAGCATTCATCCGGACAGCAACGGGAAGGGAATCCCGGATCAGTGCTTCGGCAGCATGGTTGAAAGTGCCTTTCGCGAAAATAAATTCACGGAGCTTTACAGCGATTTGAAAAGATTGTTTTCTTCACTGAAAACAAATGAGATTTCACGAAAAATGCTGATCGATTACGACAATCACTTAAGATATGAGATCAAACGCTGCGAGTGCCAGTCTCAGTCATTTCACCATATTCTGGAACAATATGAGAACGAGAACAACAAAGAGGTATTGTCGATTGTTCAGTTCCTGTCCTTTTACAGCGGATTGCTGGAAAGGTATGAGGCAACAGCAGGGGAGACCGGCAGTCTTGGCCATGAGGAAGTGGTAGAAAAGGTCAAAGAATATATATCCCTGAATATCGATCGTATCGTCTCGCGAGAGGAGCTTGCAGAATACGTCTGCATGAATGTTGATTATCTGAATCGGGTATTTAAAGGGGCAACAGGAAAGAGCCTGATGAAATATATCAATGATGAGAAGGTTGAAATGTGCAAGCAGCTTCTGCAGGAAACCAGTCTGACCGTCAGCGAGGTCAGTGAGATGGTGGGATTTTCAAACTATTCCTATTTCGCCACATTTTTTAAGAAAAATGTCGGGATAAGCCCCTCGACATATCGCCTTGATTATGAAAAACAGAACTGACAGAAAATGGACTTTGCGGTTGATTATTTGGATGATTACGGCGTTAATGGTAGGCATGATGGCGGTTGAAGGTGTCATTACATACATGTTTGCCAAAAAACTGGATGATAATGTTCACACGCTGACATATCAGACCATCCAGCTTGGAACAGGCATCGTTTCGTCACGGCTGAAAGCTGTTGAAGATTTTGTTTTCGGAAATCTGGTGACAAATGAGAACTATATTTCGCTTCGGTCAAAACGGGAAAACCGTGGAATTCTGAATGCCACGATTGCGAAGGAATTATCGTCGTATTATCCGTATTACACGGATATGGACGGTTTCTTTTTCTACGATGCATCCGCCGATCTGCTGGTATTTAAAATCTGGAGCGGAGAACGAAAGGATGTGATTTTAGGAAACGCGCATCGGTCTGCTGAACTACGAAACACCTTGACGCAGATGTGCTTACAAAATGA
>CAYXAN010000005.1:0-20980 GCA_964461705.1 uncultured Sarcina sp.
CCGCTCTTCCATAATTCATGTCGATATCGGTCGAACCTTTCTGTGAGAATCAGAGTATAAAGTCCGCTTTATTGTACAGCAGGAATGAGGGAATGGCAAAATTGTTAAATTTGTATTGCGCTTGTTCCTGTCACGTGATAATGTATCAGCGCCAAAGGAGATTGATCATGCATAAAAATCCGCATCACAAGATACTGTTCTGCGTTCAGGCTGCCCTCATCGCAGCCATCTATATCATCCTAACTCAGCTTGCTGCCGGCTTTGATCTGGCAAGCGGAGCCATTCAGGTTCGCTTCTCGGAAGCACTCACGGTATTGCCCTTTTTCACGCCGGCTGCTGTCCCCGGTGTTGCCGTCGGCTGCCTTCTTGCCAATCTTCTGACCGGCAGTGCCCTTCCGGACGTGATCTTCGGCACGGCGGCCACCCTGATCGGTGCCGTGTTCACCCGCCTTTTGCGAAAGCACCGCTTTCTTTGCACCCTGCCGCCCGTGATTTCCAACGGAGTGATCATTCCTCTCGTTCTGCGCTATGCCTACGGCATACAGGGGTCACTGTGGTTTCTGGCTCTGACTGTCGGAATCGGTGAAATTATCTGCTGTGTTCTCTTCGGCGGCATTCTGCTCCGTGCCCTGCTCCCCCACAGCTCCCGTATCTTCGGCGAGGACATCCAGTGACGGAATGACTTCCTCCGTGTCTTCCTCTCTCGGATTTTCCTCTTTCGTTTCTTCCTCTTTCGTTTCTTCCTCTTTCGGATTTTCCTTCTTTCTTTCCTCATTGGAGTCCCAGAGGTCCTTCAGCATCTTTTCCTGAGCCTTCAGGATGCTGCTCTGCTCCTCCAGTCTTTCCCGGCATGCCTTCCATTCCTCGCTCTGCTCCTGCCAAAGCGCGGCAAGCCGTACCAGACCGTAATCCTCGCTGTCAAGGATTTCCTGCAGCTGTTCTGACAGCTCTTCGAGATCCTTCTCGATATTCTCCTCAAGCTGTACCTGCCGATTCTCGACGGCCGCAAGAAGGCTCTGGCGCTCCGATGCCATTGTGTTCTGCAGTGTTCCCTGTCCCTCCAGGATGGCTGTGCACTGCGTGTGCACCTGCTCGCTCTGCTCCTTCAGTTCGTTCAGCAGCTCCTGCATCGAACCGACGGTATCCCGAAGTCCGCTCACGCTCCCGTTGACATTCCCAAGGCCATTGCTGATTGCCGACTGAATTTTCTCGTGATTTGACGTCATTGTTTTCTCAAATGATTCCAAATCAGAATCCGTTCCCTTCAGAACACTCAGCAGCTCCTGATAATCCGCCTTATTTTCGCCGGAAGCATCGCGGATCAGCTTTCGAATGTCCTCGCGCACATCGGAAAGCTGTGCCGTCACCGTCTGCTGCAGCTGCTCCACGTTCTGTCTGTTCTCATCCCTTGTGGCAGAGGCGGTATCGTCTGCGGTATCCATTTCCTCCTGAAGGCTTTCACTTGCCCTTCGTTCCTCCTCCAGATTCTCCTGAATTGCGGAAAGCTGCTCGATGACATCGTCCAGATTCTGTCCGATGGCGTCATCGGCGATCACATTATTGTCCCTGTATTCTGTCAGATTCTGCTGCATTGCACCGACCTCCTGCGACAGGGACTCATAGCCGTCCGCATCACTGAGCTGTCCCTTTGTCAGCGTTTGATCCACTGTGGCCAAATACAGCTGAATTTCCTCCAGCTGCTGTGCAATTGCCTCATCCTTTGCCTGCTGTGCGTCCTGCTGAACCGTATTGTTCCGGAATTGGATCACCAGAAGTGCCAATGTACAGCCCGCCAGCAGCAGCACTCCCAAAAGTGCCAGCAGCACCGGTGAAAAAAAGCCTTTCTTTCTGAGTTCTCGCTCCATGTCCCGTCCTTTCTGCTGTATGTCATCTCTGACACCATTGCACGACATTCAATTCAGCAGAAGCACATACAGAGAGGGACACCAAAAAGTGCAGCTGAACCCACGTTCAACTGCACCGCAAACCATCAGCTGGCACCGGGAATCGGACCCGGGACCTCCGCACTACCAATGCGACGCTCTACCGACTGAGCCATGCCAGCATATTCTGTTCCGTCTGCCGTCTTTCTAATAAGCAGCTCACCAGACGCAAGAAAGATGATAGCATAGCACCTCCCGTATGGCAAGGGAAAAATTGCATTTCCCCTGCAAAACATTTCCCCGATTTCCGTTTTGTTTTCTGATAAATTGGTTTGTCGCAGCAGATCGCGCTGCCCTATCGGATGGGCTTTCTCTGAATTGAGTCAAATCTCATCTGTTTGTCGTCCTGCCTTCGCAGCAGCCGGAATATCCAAACAGATGTCCCGTTTTGAAGGTCTCCCGAATGCCCCGCAGATTCGGCGGAGGCTTCCGCGGAAAGGCTGACTGCATCAGCGCTTCCTAAGAGACTTCCCAAAGAATACCCTGTTTGTTCCGCTCGGTCAACACGCAATAAGTGCCGGAAAAGGGGCCTCCTTTTCCGGCACTTTGCTGCTGCATTCCTTCGTTATCCACATTTTTGTAAACAATCACTGCACTGTCATCCATTCATCTGCAGAAGACCGCCGTCGCTGAAATACAAATGCCCGATCTTCTCTCCCGTGGACGGATCATAGATCAGAATCTGCACATCGATGGAAGCATTGTTGACGTAGTCCAGCTGATTTTCCTCCAGATTATCTCCTACACTGAGAAGGTCATAATCTTCCAGCGAGGTGAAATTTACCACCCCGAAGCTTGTCTCTATGTTCTCCAGCGAAACCCTCTCCATAGTTTCCTCGTTTGTCCCGGTTGCAGGGTCATATACAAGACAATATCCGTAGGGTGCCCCCGCCATTGTTTCAATCCCCTCCGTCCCCGACAGGTTCTTGATCAGCTGCTTGAGAGACGTATCATAGAAGGCAACGGAATTATTGTTGATAAAGACAATCGCGCTGACCTGATCAAACCCAAGACACATAAGCTCTGCGTGCAGGTCCTTCGGATGCAGTATATTGTCCAGAACCTGCTGATGATAGCTGCTGACGGCCTGCTCCCAGGCATCGTACCCTTCCGTGCCCCGCCGATCCGGCACGCCGACCTCCTCTGAAAGGACCCGCCCCAACCAGGCGGTTGTCTTCGCGGCTTCCCGCGCATTCAAATGGGTCTGACTTTGCTGATCTGTTCTGGGATCAATGATATCCTCCACGTAATTCATATTCAGGAACGGAATCCCGTACTCGTCCGCAATACTCTGCGCGCTGTTGGCGATGCGCTGAAGATCCTCATTCTCCGCATACGGAATCTGCACCAGGACAGGATAGATTTCCTTCTCCAGACACAACTCCAATATTTTCCTCAGATAGCTTTTACCGACAGAATCATCTGTCATGCAATCGTCCGGCTGAATTCTGTCATAGATTTTCACTGACGGATCAACAGCATATTGCATCACGGATCCCAGTACGGAATCTCCGTCAATTTTCCCGAATGCCCCTTCGTAGTCCTCTTTTGTCAGTGAAGACCACCTCGAGTGATATCGGATAAAATCGAATCGAAATTCCTGCCGCAGATCCTCGTCTTGAAGCAGATCCTCCAGCGCCGCCTCTTTATTCCTCGTCCAGGGGAACGCATCCATCACTTCATGGAGCTGATCCACTGCCGTGCTTTTTTCCGCCTCTCCTGCAGCCTCTGTCATGACATCCAGATACTGATAATCCTTTTCCAGAAGATACGTGTCAATGACTGCATATCCCGGGGTCCCGTAGTCCAGTGCATTGACAAGCTCCCAATAGGTCACCTGCATGACGTTTCCATGGCCTCCCAGGTTATATGAGGCAATACCGTAATCTTCAAACAGCGCTGCTGGATTCACGCCGTTGATCATATGCGAGGAACCAAGCAGCAGCACATCTGTCTTATCCGCCAGTTCAAAATACTGCTGGTTTTTCTCCCTGCTGTCCTTACGCTCAACAATCCGCGCCGCAAGGAAAACCGTTGCGCCAATCAGCATCAGCAGGACCGTTGTGGGCAAAAATCTGTAAACTTTTCTCTTACTCATCCGACCGCCTTGCCTTTCTGCGCCGCATTTTCAGCCCCTTTGACGACGCACCCGACTCAAATCAGAACTGGCTGTATATAAAGGTAGCTGCATCATAATCAGGTCCCCAGATTCCGCACACCAAAATCAACAAAACCGCTCCGATGATCAGCAGGTAACGAAACCACAGTCCCTGCCTGCAAATCATGCGGCGCAGGGAAAATCCTGCCCGGAGGAGGGAATCTTTGGCCGTCAGGATCAGAATCCCCGCCGCCAGAAGAATCCAGTTGGCCGTATCCAGTCCAAGCTTCAAAAGACTCCCGTCTCCCAGCTGCCAGATGGAAAAGCCCCTCATTGCACGGAAAATATCAAGAGCTGCGGACAGACTGTCCGCCCGAAAGAACACCCATGCCAGAGATACCAGAACATACGTGATCCCTGCCTGCAAAAGTCTGTGGGAGAAGCTCCTTGTGTCGATTTCCAGCGCACTGCATATTCTGCTTCGCAGGGGCCTTGTTGCATGACCCACAACCTGATACATCCCGTGCAGCAGCCCCCAGATCAAAAAAGTTACATCCGCTCCGTGCCACAATCCGGAGACAGCAAACACAATCATAAAATTGAAGTATCTTCGAAGAATTCCCTTTCGGTTTCCGCCAAGAGGGATGTACAGATAATCCCGAAACCAAGAGGACAAGGAGATATGCCACCGCCGCCAAAAGCCGGCAACGGAGGTTTCCAGATAGGGAGCCCTGAAATTCTGCATTACATGAAATCCAAGGACCCGGGCCGAGCCAATGGCAATTGCGGAATATCCGGCAAAATCACAATAAATCTGCAAGGAGTACAGAAAAACCGCCAGAACGACCATCGTTCCCTTCCAGGCAGACAAATTCCCATAGACCGTATTTACAACCACGGCGATGCGGTCAGCCAGAACCAGCTTGAGGAAATATCCCCACAGCATGATCATGACGCCGCTTCGTAAATTCTCGTATATTGCTCCCTCCTCCCTGTCATGCCCAACGGAAATCTTTCTTCCCGGCAGCTCCCGAATCTGTGCCAGCAATCCTTCTTTTCTCTCAATGGGTCCGGACAGGATCCCGGGGAAAAACGAGACAAACAAGGCATACTCTGCAAAGCTCTCATCTGCGTTCCCTTTCCTGCGGCAATCAGCGACATACCCCAAGGCCTGCAGCGTATAAAAGGAAATCCCAACCGGCAGAAGCCGCTGCTCGAAAATTCCGGGAAACAGCATTCCCCAATACTTGCAGTAAATCAAAATGCCAAGATTCAGTATCACACATAGAGCAAATACAACGGTTTTGCGTATATTTTTTTGCCCGTTTTCCTGCTCCCGCCTCTTCCCGACATATCGTCCCGTCATAAAGGTAGTAACAATCGTTACAAGCAAAAAAATCAAACATACAGGATTCCACGTACAATAGAAAACAAGGCAGCAGACAAGAAGCGCTGCTGTCCTGAATCGTCCGGGACAAAGATACCGTACCAGGCAGGATATCACCAGAAAAACCAGATAGGTAAAAGACAGAATTGAGATTCCCGTCATCGGAAGCACCCCTTTATGACACAACATGCCCTCGGCGTCAGCCTCAGAGGCCGTCAATCTCCGTCCTTTTGGAACAATTCCCGAAAAAGACAATGCATGTACTGCAGATTGGTAACAACGTACCGACTGGCCAGCCGTTTTGGATCCTGCAGCAATCGATACAGCCATTCAAAGCCGATCTTCTGAACCCAGACAGGAGCACGGCGGGTAGTGCCTGCATAGAAATTAAACCCGGCTCCTACACCCAGCATGACACCGTTCAGCCTTCCGGCATGCTCGGCCATCCAGCATTCCTGCTTGGGTGCCCCCAGACCGATCCATACGAAAGACGCCCCTGATTCATTGATAAGACGAACCGTCTCGGCATCCTCCTCCGGAGTCTCCTTTCGGAACGGAGGTGACACCATTCCGGCAATACGAATCCCGGGGTATCTTTTCTGAAGATTTTCCC
Organism: uncultured Sarcina sp.; assembly: GCA_964461705.1. Lineage (GTDB taxonomy): Bacteria > Bacillota > Clostridia > Lachnospirales > Lachnospiraceae > CAG-791. Next base: position 6,042 of record CAYXAN010000005.1, read on the forward strand.
GCAGCCTGTCAATGGTCTCCTGCGTCGAGCCGTAAAAATAATGGCTGACGCTCCCGTCCATCGTTGCCCGGAACATGGCATCCATAAAATCCGGCCCCGCAACCCGTTCTGCCCTGGTGTGCCCGTGCTTGTGCTGATAGTCCGCAATGGGACTGCCGTCCGGAAAGGTATATGCTGCATCATTCAGAATTTTCCGGTAATTCAAATCCTTCTGTGCCATCATCAGGGTATGCACATTCGAAAAGCACAGATAGGATCCCTTCAGCGATTTTCCCTCTGCCACAAGATCCAGAACAGAAAAGGCCGCTGTCTCCACATCCGATACCACATAATTCACGCCGAAAACCCGGCAGCGCTCGGTCAGGGAATTATATTCCGCCGCCGCAAAGGAGCCGGTGTCCCGGATCATTTTTGTAGGAAGACAATGCCCATAGCCAAACAAAAACACCTTGAACGTCACATTTTCCCGACGCAGGCTCCGCATCACGGCATTGCGAAGCTCTGGCCTTGCCTCGGGCAAATACAGTGCGCAGCACAGATCGCTCCTCTCCCCCTGCAGACCGCATCCCGCATCGTCGCTCTGTTTCCGCAGCCGTCTTACCGCAGTCATCAGCTCCTGAAGCTGCCCATCGCCGGCCTCCGGATCCCACGGATACGTCTCAACAATCTGCTCTGCAGTCGATAAGCCTCTTTCCAGCCGTGCTCTGGCAAGGCCCTCCTGCCCTTTTACGGCTACCAGAAGATACCTCGTTCCCCATACCCGTCCTTCCCTGCGGTTACGTCTTATGACAGACCGGTAGGCAATCCGCACCGTCACCGTAAACAGAATGTCCAGAAGAAGCCAGTACAAAAGAGCCAGACGTGAAACCTTGATAAAGGTTTTCGTCATCGCAAGAATCACGATCAATGCGGCATATTGAAGTCCTTTTTCGCGAAAAACCCGCACGACATTCGCAAAGGGATCCATCTCGGCAATGTCGTACTCGTGATTTTTGGCTCTCCGGTACGTATTCCAGAATAGATACAGCAGAAGATTCAGAATGTAAAGTGTGCTGTACAGCTGCACCTTCCACGGCTCAATCCGGCTCCACATGCGCAATGCCAACGCCAGAACAAGCGCTATCGTTGTCGCCATCGAATCCAGCAGGATGATGGTTCTTCGTATGGTCTTTCGAGACAGCAGCCGCATATACTCTCCTCTATTCGTCATCGGTCAGAATATGGTACACCGCTGCTATCTTATCACAATTGCATCATCCGGCGCACCCACAGAAATCATGTGCCGCATCACGCTCTTTTCTCTGCACCCTCCATACCGGCTTCAGGCAGCAAATCGGTCATGCTTTTCCGTCCTGTTATGAGAGTGGAGGTGTTGTGCAAAAGTGCTGAAGTTGCCGGTGCCAGGGCCCCTGCAATCCCGAGTGCGATCAGGCCTGCATTGAAGCCGATGATAAAGCGATAGTTGCTGTCAATTCTCCTCATCAGTTCCATGGAAAGCCGGCGCAGCACCACGAGCTGATGCAGGTCTGCTGCACTTATGGTGACATCCGCTACCTCTCTTGCAATGGCTGCGCCGTCACGGACGGCAATACCAACGTCTGCCTCAGACAGAGCCGGTGTATCGTTGACACCGTCTCCCACCATGATGACCTTTCTTCCGGCCTCATGCTCTTTTCGAATAAAGGATGCCTTATCCTCCGGCAAAACCTCTGCGTAAAACTCATCCAGATGCAGGGCTGCGGCTACAGCCTCCGCTGTTTTCTCATTGTCTCCGGTCATCATGCAGATCTTCGTCAGTCCCTGGGCATGCAGTGTCCGGATGACATCTGCCGCCTCCTTGCGAAGAGGATCAAAAATACAGATCACTGCCTTCAGCCGCCCGTCGATTGCAAGGTACAGATGTGAGTATCGGGGCGGCAACGTCTCCAGCCGCTGTCTGTCCGAATCCTCCACAGTGCATTTTTCATCCTCAAATACAAAATGATAGCTGCCGATGACTGTCCGCTTTCCGCTGATTTCACTGGCAATACCGTGAGCCACTACATATTTGACCTCGGTATGCATTTCCGCGTGATCGATGCCGCGCTTCTTCGCCTCGTTCACCACCGCATTGGCGATGGAATGCGGAAAATGCTCCTCCAGACAGGCCGCAATCTTCAAGGCCTCCTGTTCGTTTTCTCCGTCAAAGGTCTCAATGGCCGCAACGGAAGGCGCCGCGTGCGTAAGTGTCCCCGTTTTGTCAAATACAATGGTATCCGCCCGGGCCACATTCCCTGTCAAAAGATAAACCGCCGCCGTCAGGCCAAGGGAATAGGGAACCAGCGAATCCGCCAGATGATACGCCCTCGTCTCTGTGTTGGATTTAAGCTTCTCCGACTCCTCGATCATGCGCACGATCTGATCATATTTGCCGGCGCCGGCCTTCTTTGTGACCTCAATGACGCATTCGCCCTCCTCCACCACGGTTCCGGCATAAACATAACCGCCCCTGTTAAGCCGGGTGTACCTTCCCCTGCCGAGTCAGGTGAAGGATGACCGTTACAATACCTTCGCAAGCCGGCGGCAGGGTGACGTCTTAGCAGTGAGGAACGATCGCACTGCCCGGCACGGAAACACCTGAAACAGTCCCTAATCTGCAAAGAGCCTCCACTTGCGTTCCAACATCTCCTCCAGATTTTCCAGGTAAACCGTTATCTCCTTCGCATTGTCACAGCGTTCGATTCGGCCGTCCGGGTACCCTCTTTTTGTAACCGCCCCTGCTCCGAGTGCAAGAATCGACTGTTTTTCCTCCATAATGAGAATGTTGTAGAGGCCGTATCTGCCCTCTCTGGCATAACCCACGTTTTCAAAATTGCCGGACATGTTTTTCTGCCGATAAAGGTAATACGGCCGCATCCCCAGATCAGCAGCCCCCTGTCCCGCGATTGCCATTGTCTCATCGGTGTTGATAAGAACAGGATAGCCCTTCTCGTCAATGACCCTTCGCAGGCCGGAGGCACGCTTAATTGCCAGGGAGTGTACCGTCAGCGAATCGGGATCAAGATCCTTGATCTGTCTTACGGTTTCTGCCACATCTGCCGCATCCTCGCCGGGCAGTCCCAGGATAAGATCCATGTTGATATTGTCAAACCCGCATTCTCTTGCCATGCGGAAGGCATCCTTTACCTGCTGTACCGAGTGTCTTCTGCCGATGATCCGCAGCGTCTCCTCTTTCATTGTCTGCGGGTTTACGCTGATTCTCGTGATCGGATGACGTCGAAGCGCTTCCAGCTTGTCCCTCGTGATGCTGTCCGGGCGTCCTGCCTCTACCGTAAATTCCTGTACCTGATCAAGGTCAAAATATCGCGCGACTGCGCTGCACAGCCGCTCCAGCTGCCAAGCCTCCAGAGAGGTCGGAGTGCCTCCGCCGATGTAAATCGTATCCAGCACCTTCCCCTTCATGATTGCCGCAGTCGCTTCCATTTCCCGTTCCAGAGCGTTCAGGTAGTCATCGATTCGATCTCTCCATTTTGCAATGTTAAAGGAAGGAAACGAGCAGTAAAGACAGGTTGTAGGGCAAAACGGAATTCCGATATACAGGCTGTAGCCGTTTCCATAATGGATATTCTGCAGGATTCTCTTCTCCCGTTTTGCGATATCCACGGCAAGCTCTGCCTTTTCCTCTGACACATAGTGTTCGCTGCGGAGAAATTCCACCGTCTCCTCCGACGACGCTCCCGCCTCCATTTTTGTCATGGCAATCTTGGTAGGACGAATTCCGATGAGATCTCCCCAGGGGAGGACTCTTCCGGTATACTCACAAAGTGTCTGATACAGAAAGGATTTCAATGTGCTCTTGGTATCTTTGGATTTGACGGTATAATCCGCTTCCCTTTCGGATGTCAGGCTGCGTATCATCTCCGGCCTTAATTGTCCGGAGAAAGTGCCCTGTCCTTTTTCATTTTCTTCGAACCGCAGGGTGATTTGCTGCGGCTTCAGCTCGATCCGAAGGAAGACGAGCGGCTGAGCTTTTCTTGTTTTATCACCGTTTGCATCTCCATCAACACAAACCTTCACGTCCTCCGACGGGAAAAAGGCCTTGACCAGAGAATGTATTTCATACCGATATAAATCTATATTCTCATCAACACGCAGCATTCCTCGCTCTCCCGATCACACCATACTATTGTAATGCTTTTCATGCCCAATGGTTGTTGTCCCTCCGTGGCCGGGATAGACCGCGGTATTCTCAGGTAAAATAAAAAGCTTCTCCCGAACGGATCTGACCAGCTGACTCATGGAGCCGGTTGGGAAATCCGTGCGTCCCACAGATTCTTCAAACAGGGTGTCGCCTGCAAGAAGAATCGGAGCCTCATCGCCTGACGCTTTGGTGCCGCCCTGCCCTGCAGGATCGATATAATAGCAGCAGCTTCCTTCCGTATGCCCCGGAGTGGAAATACACTGAAACGTGATGCCCGCAAGCGTTACCCTCTCTTTGTCCCGCAGCAGCACATCCGGCCTGATCGCTGTCTGCCGTCCGTAGCCTGCCGAAAGATTCCGCTGCGGATCGCTGAGAAGCTTTTCTTCCTGCTCGCAGGCATAGACATCGGCACCGGTTCGCTCCGCCACTTCCTTCACCCCGCCGATGTGATCAAAATGCCCATGCGTCAGCAAAATTCCGGCCACCTTCAGGCCCTGACTCTCCAGAGCATCCACCAATGCACCTCCATGATCCGCCGGATCCACCAGCACCGTCTCGGCACTGCCCTCCAGATGGAGATAATACACATTGGTTTGTACCATTCCTACCACATAGCCGCCGATGATCACCTTTGCCATAGCCGCTCCCTCTTCCTTCTTAGGCACGCTTGATGTCAATCACATTTTTGACCTGCCGCAGCTTCTCAATAATGGCCGCCAGTTCTGCCTTTCCGCTGACGTGAAAGGTCACGTTCATCGTTGCAAAGCCCTGCTTATTCGTTCTGGTATTGACTCCTACGATGGAAATATTTCTCTCCGTGAAGGTTCTGGAGATATCCGACAGAAGGCCTGCACGATCCGCTGCGTAAATATTGATTTCCGCCTCGAAATCATCTCCCGGAGTTTCCGCTCCCCTTTCCCAATCTGCGTCAATCAGCCGAACCCGGTCGATTTCCGGCAGGTTCATCATGTTGATGCAGTCCGTGCGATGAATGGTGACTCCGCGTCCTCTGGTGACAAAGCCCACGATGTCATCCCCGGGCACCGGATTGCAGCAATGGGCATAATGCACCGCCACATCGTGAATGCCCTTTACAATAATTCCCGAGCTTCGACGATGCACATGCGGTCTTGCGGCATTGTCCTCCACCTGCCGGAGGATTTCCTCATCCGTCAGATGAGCCTGATGCTCCTTCTCATAGAGCTCCAGAAGCTTGTTGGCAACCTGTCCCTCCTTCAGGCCTCCGTGTCCTATTGCCGCCAGCACCGCCTCCCACTCGCGAAAGCCGTATTTGCGCAGCACCGCCTCCATGTACTCGGGCTTCAGCAGCAAATCCTCCTTCAGCCCCTTCGTTCTGCAATAGGCATCGAAGGCATCCTTGCCGCGGACAATATTCTCTTCCTTCTGGTTCTTCTTGAACCATTGATTGATCTTATTCTTCGCAGAAGCGCTCTTGCAGATGTTCAGCCAGTCCAGACTGGGACCCCTGGAATTCTGCGACGTTATGATCTCTATGCGGTCACCGTTCTGAATGATGTAATCAATGGGAACCAGCTTTCCGTTGACTCTGGCTCCGACCATCTTGTTTCCTACCGCAGAATGCACCGAATAAGCAAAATCAATCGGCGTGGATCCGGCCGGAAGATTTTTCACCTCCCCTCCCGGCGTGAAGCAATACACGCTGTCGGAAAACAGGTCCAGATCGCTCTTCAAAAGCTGCATGAACTCCTTATTGTCCGACATGGACTGCTGCCACTCCAGAATCTGACGAAGCCAGATCAGCTTTTCCTGCTCCGATTCATCGACCTTGCGTCCGTCGCTTGCAACCTTGTATTTCCAGTGGGCCGCAATACCGTATTCTGCCTCGCGATGCATCTCAAAGGTGCGGATCTGGATTTCGAAGGGCTGCCCTGTTCTGCCGATCAGCGTCGTATGCAGAGACTGATAGCCATTTGCCTTCGGCATCGCAATATAGTCCTTAAAGCGTCCCGGAATCGGCTTATACAGCTCGTGTATGACACCCAATGAAGCGTAACAGTCCTTTACGGTATTCACGATGATGCGAACCGCAAACAAATCATAGATTTCATCCATGGTCTTGTGCTGGTTCACCATCTTTTTGTATATACTGAAGAAATGCTTTACCCGGCCGTCTACTCTGGCCTCAATTCCTGCTTCCTTCACTGCCTTTGCAACATTTTCCGCAATTTCTTCTACGTAATGCTCCCGTTCTGATTTTCGTTCCTGAACCTGCTGTACCAGCTCCTTATAGATTTCCGGGCGCAGATAGCGAAGGGACAAATCATCCAGCTCGACCTTGATCTTGCTGATCCCGAGCCGGGATGCGATCGGCGAATAAATATCCAGTGTCTCCTGAGCAATCCGCTTTTGCTTTTCCGGCGACTGGTACTGCAGGGTCCTCATGTTGTGGAGACGGTCCGCAAGCTTAATCAGAATCACGCGGATATCCTTAACCATGGCAAGGAACATCTTTCGAAGATTTTCCGCCTGCATCTCCTGCTGTGCCTGCGTCTTGTCGGCATAGTCGCCGGAGAGTTTGATCTTTTTGAGCTTGGTTACGCCGTCTACCAGCTCGGCAACATCGTCTCCGAAGAGGTCGGCAAGATTATCCTTGGTATAAACCGTATCCTCTACCACGTCATGCAGCAGTCCTGCTGCAATGGTCTCCTGATCCATTTCCAGGTCAGCAAGAATAATGGCAACATCCAGCGGATGTATAATGTACGGCTCTCCGCTCTTGCGCTTTTGCTCCTCATGTGCCTTACTGGCCAGCTGATAAGCCCTTTCGATCATGGAAAGGTCTTCGCTCGGATGATATCTTCGCACACGCAGCATAAGATCCTGATAAAGGACCTCCGGACTCAGGAACTCTTTTGTCTGCTCTATTGTGCCGCTGTCAAAGCCTTCCGGTTTCCCGCTCCCTGCAGCGACCATCTCCTGCATCGGAAGATTGGAAGATGCTGCGTTCCCGATACGCTCCCGCTCCTTAAAAATGCGGCCGGAATCATTCATTTCCGTCATACTCCGCTCCTGTCTTCGTTTTGCCGTGAATACTGAAAATTCTAGCACATCCCCGGTGAAATGGGCAACAAAAGAGAAGCCTCCCCACGATCTGTGGATGAGACTTCTCCCGTTTTAAGCACTCAATAATCTTTTCCGAATCAGGTCATTCCGTTCAGAGCATCTGAATCCGGCTGTTATCAGGCTGTTAATAACCCATTCCTGCGCCCTGGGCAGGTGCAGCCGGTGCCGGCTCCTTGATGTTTGCAACCGCCGCTTCTGTGGTCAGGAACGTGGATGCTACGGAGCATGCATTCTGCAGAGCGCTTCTGGTAACCTTGACAGGATCCAGAACACCGTCCTCCATCATGTTCACATACTCCTCCGAATATGCATTGAAGCCGATGCCGGCCTCCGATTCCTTCACCTTGTTGACAATGACAGAGCCATCCAGTCCTGCATTGGCAGCAATGTTGTACAGCGGAGCCTCCAGAGCCTTCAGAATGATGCGAGCGCCTGTCTTCTCATCTCCGGACAAATCCTTGATGACTTCCTCAACTGCTTTCTGAGAATGAATGTATGCAGAGCCGCCGCCGAAAATGACACCTTCCTCTACTGCCGCCTTGGTGGCATTGAGAGCATCCTCCATACGGTACTTGGCTTCCTTCATTTCCGTTTCCGTCGCAGCACCGACACGAATGACGCCTACGCCGCCGCTGAGCTTTGCAAGACGCTCCTGGAGCTTTTCCTTATCAAAATCAGACTTCGTATCCGCAATCTGCTTCTTGATCTGCTCAATTCTGTCATGGAGATCCGTCTTGTTGCCCTCGCCGTCGACGATCGTGGTATTCTCCTTCTCCACCTTGACGCTCTTTGCGCGGCCGAGCTGCTCAATCGTTGCATCCTTGAGCTCGAGTCCGATGTCAGAGGAAATAACCTGACCGCCGGTAAGGATTGCAATATCCTCCAGCATTGCCTTCCTGCGGTCGCCGTAGCCGGGGGCCTTCACAGCAACGACATCAAAGGTACCGCGAAGCTTGTTGACGATAAGAGTGGTCAGCGCCTCGCCCTCTACATCCTCTGCAATGATGAGAAGCTTTGCTCCCATCTTCACGATCTGCTCCAGAAGCGGCAGAATGTCCTGAATGTTCGAAATCTTCTTGTCCGTAATGAGGATGTAAGGATCCTCCAGGTTGGCAACCATCTTCTCCGTGTCATTGACCATGTAGGCACTGATATAGCCGCGGTCAAACTGCATGCCTTCCACCAGATCCAGCTCTGTCATCATGGTTTTGGACTCTTCAATGGTGATGACACCATCCTTGGAGACCTTTTCCATCGCATCTGCAATCATTTTGCCGACTTCCGCATCACCGGAGGAAATAGTTGCAACCTTTTCGATATCCTCCTTGCCCTTCACCGTCGTGCTCATGCTCTTGATGGCATCCACTGCAGCATTGGTTGCCTTCTTCATGCCCTTGCGGAGCACAATGGGATTTGCGCCGGCAGCCAGGTTCTTCATTCCTTCATTGATCATTGCCTGTGCAAGCACGGTGGCAGTCGTTGTTCCGTCGCCGGCAACGTCATTGGTCTTGGAAGCGGCCTCACGAATGATCTGCGCTCCCATATTCTCGAACTCATCCTCCAGCTCGATTTCCTTGGCAATGGTAACACCATCGTTGGTGATGGTCGGCGCACCGTAGCTCTTATCCAGGACAACGTTGCGTCCCTTCGGTCCCAGCGTAATCTTCACGGTATCCGCCAGCTTATTAACGCCCTCTGCAAGAGCAACCCTTGCATCCGTTCCCATCTTTAAATCCTTAGCCATAGCTCATAGCCTCCTGTTCATTGATAAATGAAAATCCTACAGCCCTCTGCCTCGTGACATCCGGTCACAGAAGCGGCGCTCTTATTCCATAATAGCGAGGATGTCACTCTGACGGACAACCGTATAGGTCTCCTCCTCACTGAGCTTCACCTCTGTTCCGGAATACTTGGAATAAACAACCTTATCCCCCACCTTCACCTGCATCGGAACAACCTTGCCGTCATCCGCAACCTTTCCGGGTCCGACCGCAATGACCTCTGCCTGCTGCGGCTTTTCCTTTTCCGCTCCGGGAATCACAATGCCGGACGCTGTCGTCGTCTCTGCCTCCAATGCCTTCAGAACAACCCGGTCCTCTAACGGTACTAATTTCATAATGACTGCCTCCTTATCATAAATTCATGATTCATCATTCGCATAAGCTGCTGAGTTGTACTTCGTTGTTAGCACTCCTTTCTGTTGAGTGCTAATCGACAGTAGTTATAATAGTCTAGCGTGTCGCAGAATGCAATATCTAAAATTTTGTTTTATACTTTGTTAATATTCACCGTTACGGATCAGATGCCGGCCAGGCGACAGGGCGGCATCTGTCCTGTAACGATCCGCCGGCAGACGGCGGGTTCTGCCGTCTGCGGCGATACTGATACTACATAACTTTGGAGGAAGCAATGATGACATATCAAGAAGTACTTGCAAATGCCCGTACCTGCAGCGGTCCCAGCTGTAAGGCCTGTCCCGTGTGCAACGGCCGTGCCTGCGGCAGCACGATGCCGGGCCCCGGCGCCAAAGGAACCGGTGATGTGGCCATCCGCAACTACGAGGCATGGCAGAAGATCCGTATCAACATGAATACCATCTGTGAAAACAAGACTCCGGATACCAGCTTCGATTTCTTCGGAAAGTCGCTTCGTTTGCCGGTAATGGCCGGTCCCGTCGGCGTCGTCAAGCTCCACTACGGGGAAAAATTTACCGATGTGGAATACAACAACATTTTAATTCCGGCCGCTGCAAAAGCCGGCATCATCGCCTTTACCGGCGACGGAACCGATCCCGGTACGGTCAGGGCAGCCACCGCCTCCATTCGTGACAATGAAGGCGTTGGGGTTCCGACCATCAAGCCGTGGAATATCGATACCCTGCGTGAAAAATTTGATCTGGTCAGGCAATCCGGCTGCTTTGCCGTTGCCATGGATGTGGATGCCGCCGGTCTTCCCTTTCTGAAGGGCTACAACCCTCCGGCAGGAAGCAAAACGGTAGACCAGCTTCGCGAAGTGATTCAGTCCTCCGGCAAGCCCTTCATCATCAAAGGCATCATGACGGTTCGGGGAGCTATGGATGCCCTTGACGCAGGAGCCTCTGCCATTGTTGTCTCCAACCACGGCGGACGAGTACAGGATCAGACACCCTCCACTGCAGAGGTTCTGGAGGAAATTGCCGATGCCGTTGCAGGGCGCATGATGGTGCTGGTCGACGGCGGCATCCGCACCGGCGTGGATATCTTCAAGGCCCTGGCCCTCGGCGCTGACGGCGTCCTCATCGCAAGGCCCTATGTCACTGCTGTATATGGGGCGGGTGAGGAAGGTGTCCGGCTTCTGACAGACAAGCTTCAGGATGAGCTCTCCTCCACCATGCAAATGTGCGGCGTTTCTTCCCTGAAGGAAATTACCAAGGACTGCCTGTTTGCTCCCCGCAGCAATTATGTGCGGTTTTAAGTTTAAAAAAGAGAGTCGGCTTCGAGCATTCATTCGAAGCCGGCTCTCTTTCTGCTTACTGCTGCAAAAGACGCTGATCAAAGCGTCTCCCGCAGCGAATTTGCATTGCCGGGTTTTCCGTATCCGTTTCCTCACGAAACAACATCGGCGGACAGAACGCCCCCAGATACACCGATGCGGATCGTACTTCCCACTTGAACCCTGTCCTCCAGGATAAGACGTGCAGCCATCGTCTCCACATTCTTCTGAATATACCGCTTCAGAGGCCGTGCCCCGTAGCTGGGATCATAGGCCGCATCGATGACATGCTGCTTTGCCTCCTTTGTCAGGCTGACCGTAATTTCCCTGTCCGTCAGTCTGGCATTCAGATCCTTCAGAATGAGGTCGATAATGCCGCCGATATTGTCCCTTGTCAGAGGACGGAACATAATGATTTCATCCAGGCGGTTCAGGAACTCCGGGCGAAAGCTCTGACGCAGAATACCGTCAACCGCAGCGCGGCATTCCTCCGAAATATCAATGTCCTGCTCTCCCTTTGTGACGGCAATCGGATTCCCGTTTTCATCCAGAATATTGAGGCCCTGTCCATTTCCGGACAGCTTATTTTCCTGTGCCTCAATGTCCGATAGAATCTGCTGTGCTCCAAGATTGGAGGTCAGAATGATAATGGTGTTTTTAAAGTCCACGGTTCTGCCCTGAGAGTCCGTGATTCGCCCGTCATCCAGAACCTGCAGCAGGATATTGAACACATCCGGATGCGCTTTTTCCACCTCATCAAACAGAACAACAGAATACGGACGTCTGCGCACCGCTTCTGTCAGCTGTCCGCCCTCCTCATATCCCACATATCCGGGAGCGGCACCGATGAGTCGGGACACACTGTATTTTTCCATATATTCCGACATGTCAATGCGGACCATGTTTTTCTCATCGTCAAAAAGCGCTCTGGCGAGAGCCTTTGCCAGTTCTGTTTTCCCTACGCCGGTGGGACCCAGAAACAGGAAGGAACCGATGGGCTTCGTAGGATCCTTGATTCCGGCCTTTGAGCGCATGATGGCTTCTGCCACCTTGGTAACCGCCTCGTCCTGACCTACAACGCTCTTGTGAAGCTCCTCCGGAAGGTGCAGGGTCTTGCTGCGTTCGGATTCGGTCAGTTTGGAAACAGGAATTCCCGTCCATTTGGAGACAATCCGCCCGATCTCGTCCTCTGTCACCTTTTCCCGGACGAGGCTTTCGCTCCTTCCGTCCGAAGCTTTGGCAGCAGCCTCCTCACCTTCCCTGATCTGCGCCTCCAATGCCGGGAGTCTGCCGTATTGCAATTCTCCTACCCGGGAGAAATCACCGTTTCGGGTAGCCAGCTCAATCTCTGCCTTGACATTCTCTCTCTCTTCGCGCAGCTTTGCCAGGGATTCGATCTTCTCCTTTTCATTCTGCCACCTGGCGGTTGCCTCGCGGAAGCGGTCGCCAAGCTCCGCTATTTCCTTCTGCAGATCGGCAAGCCGCTCCTTGGACAAATTGTCATCTTCTTTCTGAAGCTGGATTTCCTCAATCCGCATCTGATCCAGACGGTGCTTCATCTCGTCCAGCTCCGTCGGCATGGAATTCAGTTCTGTCTTGATCAGCGCACACGCCTCATCCATAAGGTCAATTGCCTTATCCGGAAGAAATCGATCACTGATGTACCGATCCGACAAAACTGCCGCCGCCACCAATGCGTTATCTTCAATCTTAACACCGTGATACGTCTCATATCGCTCCTTCAGACCGCGAAGGATCGATATGGAATCCTCCACCGTGGGTTCATTGGCCATCACCGGCTGAAACCGACGCTCTAATGCAGCATCCTTTTCGATATATTCCCGATATTCATTCAGCGTCGTGGCGCCGATACAATGCAGTTCTCCTCGGGCCAGCATGGGCTTGAGCATGTTGCCGGCATCCATGGCTCCGTCTGTTTTCCCGGCACCCACAATGGTATGAAGCTCATCAATGAAGAGGATAATTCCACCCTCGGAGGCCTTCACGTCATCAAGGACCGCCTTCAGCCGCTCCTCAAATTCACCGCGATATTTGGCACCGGCCACCAGAGATCCCATATTCAAAGAAAAGATCTTCTTGTCCTTCAGGGATGTGGGGACGTCTCCGTTGGCAATACGCTGCGCAAGTCCCTCTACAATGGCGGTCTTGCCTACGCCGGGTTCCCCGATAATAACAGGATTGTTCTTGGTTTTTCTGGACAGGATCTGAATCACGCTGCGGATTTCTTCGTCCCTTCCGATCACCGGATCCATTTTCTGCTCCCTTGCCTTGGACACCAGCTCCTCGCCGTACTTCTCAAGCGTATCGTAAGTGCTCTCCGGATTGTCCGACGTAACCCGCTGATTGCCGCGAACCGCCTGCAGTGCCTGCAGAAAGCTCTCTCTCGTGATTCCGAAATCCGCAAAAATCTGATGCACGCAGCTGTTGGCATGATGCAGCATGGCAAGGAAAATATGCTCCACCGAAACATATTCATCTCCAAGCTTCTTTGCCTCGTCCTCTGCACCTACCAGCACCTTATTCAAGGATCCGCTGACATAATTCTGTACATTGTTCCCGGAAACCCGCGGCAGCACCTTCACCGCATTTTCGCACCTTGACGTAAATGTCTCCGGATCGATGCCCATCTTTTCCACCAGGGTCCGGATCAGACTATCCTCCACCGTCAGAAGACAGTACAAAAGATGCTCCTGATCAATTTGCTGATTTCCATATTCCACAGCCAGATTCTGAGCATTCTGAATCGATTCCATGGATTTCTGCGTGAATTTCTGAATGTTCATCTGTCATACCTCCCTTGTTCATAATCTGCGGCGCACAGCATACCGGCCCCGGATGACGTAAAACAGCCCCCTGAAGGCACTGCCTTGACCGCCCTGCAGATATGTTTAATGTCATGTTTGTTCTATCTCGAATATAACACAAAAAGAGGTGCTGTCAATGCCGCCGTCATTTCTTTTTTCTGAATAAAAAATAAAACCGATACCTGAATCATCTGCATTCAGGTACCGGTTCACCGCATCGAGGTTTCGGTTTTCTCAAGGAAATCGTAACCGTTCAACAGTTCTCTTTATTGGCGCTCACGCCTGCATTTGCCGCATCCGCTTCGATGCCGTTTAAAGGATCCCTGGAGGCACTTTCTTCAGCATCCTCGCAGCCCGCTGCGTCCGCATTCTCTGAAGCGGTATCCTCCGCAGGGTCTTCGGCATCCGAAAAGGATACGGACGCGTCATTCTGCCCGGCAGAGGTCACTCCCAAATTCCCGGGTCTTGGGATTGTGGTATACCCCTCCGACGGCTGCTCCTTAGGCTCCCTGGCTGCATCCTGATCGGACAACGGCTTCACCTCTCCGTCCTCGTATGCCCCCTCTGCAGCGGCAGCTGCCGCCTCCAACGGTTTTTCAGCTTTTCCCAGCTGAAACATCACCCAGATGTCCGTGATACCGTCCGCGATAAGAACAACCGCCATCAGCTTCATTAGAATCTTCTCAATGAAGATCGGATGAACGACAAAGATAATGCCAAGAATGATCTCAAGAGCCGCAATGACCACGGCAGCGGATGTGCCTCCCGATCTCTGCCTGGCAATACGGATTCCCTCGGACAAATCCACCAGGCCGGTCACCAGAACAATCAAACCGATGATGGTCGGCACCAAAGAGGCCAGAATCTCAGGGCGAAAGAACAGATACATCCCCATAACCAAAAAGGTGACACCGCCAAAGAGCCCCGCGCTGCTGCCGTACACTCTCGCTCTGCCAAAGAAAAATGCAACGACCACAGCAATTCCGGCCGCAGCCATAATTGCCGCAACCACCTTGCAGATGACCTCAATTGCGGATCCAGACCACAAAAACAGCACCAATCCCATGGCAATCAGACAAACCGCCCCGATGAGCTTGTTCGTTTTTGCAATGCGCAGAGAATGGTGAATCTCCTCTTCCCTTCGTTCCCTCATGAATCACACCTCCTGTGCCTTCCGGCACATTGAATCGATCCGTTCCAGGATATCATCCCGTCCTTGTTTGGACAGGCCGGAGAACGGTATCACCTCAAAAGAAATCTCCTGACCCACAGCGCTCTTTTCCTGCAGAACCTTCTTGATATTGGAGAGTGTTTTTTGCAGCTGACTGCGTTTGATCTTGTCTGCCTTCGTCGCCACA
>CAYXAN010000006.1:0-17236 GCA_964461705.1 uncultured Sarcina sp.
TGGTCAGCTCGAAGTCAAAAGGATATCTCTCCCTCGTTTTCTCCGTGGATTTCAGAACAAAGCTCGCCTTCGTCTCCTCCGCTTCCGTGCAGCAAAACTCACTGTCTCTGGCAAAGCCATGCTGTGAGGTCGTATATTTGACTCCGTTAATCAGCATGGTGTTATGATATGTTTTTCCGACATTCGGAAAGAGCACCGGCGCATGGCGCTTCCAGAATCTGCCGTCCGCCTCCCACAGGAGCTCCTCCCGCGTTTTCTTGTTGTAAATTCTCGTCAGTTCTGCTCCATGCTCTGCAATCTCCACACGAAGTGTCTCATTCTCCAGCTTCATTGATCATCCCCTCCTCACAGAATTCCATGAATTTTCTCACAATATTTTCACAGATGCCCGCTATGGTTATAGCAAACACCTCATAATGAAAGGAATTTTCCCATATGAAAAATAGAAAACCGACATCTATCCTTGCCTCATACTAGCCCGACACTGCGTAGGGGAATTCCTTGTGCAGCATGTCCTCCAGCTGTTCAAAGGTGGTCATGGTGTTGATCCTGACCCGCAGCTTGGCCGCTCCCGGAAATCCCTGCAGATACCAGGAGGCGTGGTGACGCATTTCCTGAATCCCGATGCGGTCTCCCTTGATGCTGCGCATCAGTTGTGCATGACGAAGCAGCATCTGGAGCACCTCCCGATGCCCCGGCCGCTCCATGAGCTCTCCGGTCTCCAGATAATGATTGACCTCTCTGAAGATCCATGGGTTTCCTTCCGCAGCCCGTCCGATCATGACCGCGCTGCAGCCGGTCTCCTCCAGCATACGTTTTGCGGAGGGACCGTCTGTCACATCACCGTTTCCTACGACCGGAATTCTTACGGCCTGCACCACCTCGGAAATCTTCGTCCAGTCCGCCTTTCCGCTGTACATCTGCGGCCTTGTCCTTCCATGAACGGCAACCATGGAGGCGCCGCCTGCCTCCGCCGCCAATGCACATTCCACCGCATTTTGGTGCGCATGATCATACCCGATACGCATCTTCACCGTCACAGGACGGCTTGTGCGGGATACACAGGCCTTTACAATCTCCTCAATGAGCTTCGGGCTTTTCATGAGGGCTGACCCCTCCTGATTGTTTACAACCTTGGGAACCGGACAGCCCATATTGATATCCAGAAGATCAAAGGGCTGGTCCTCTATCAGCTCCAGTGCCTGTGCCATCACCTCCGGCTCATGCCCGAAAAGCTGCAGGGACACCGGGCGCTCCGCCTCATCGGTTTTCATCAACTCCGCCGTCTTGTAATTATGAAAGGTGAGAGCCTTGGCGCTGATCATCTCCATAACCACCAGCCCGGCTCCCTGCTCCCTGCAAAGAAGCCGAAAGGGCAGGTCGGTTACCCCTGCCATCGGCCCCAGAACCGTCTGATTCGGTATCACCACATCCCGGATTTTCCATTCCATCCTGTCACTCCCCCGGTGCCGCACATCCGCCCCGTTAATTCTCGTCCTCGTAGTCCTCCAGAAGATCTGCCGGGTTCTCATGAAGGAAGGTTACCCGGTAAAAGATCTCCAGGGATTCAAACAGCTCCTTTTTGGTGCTGCGGATCTTTTTCACAAGGAGGGCGCTGCCGATCTCATCGTACAGAAGGTCCCCCGCCTCCGCCTGGGTGTCCATGACAACCTCTCCCGTCGGCGTAAAGCCAATGGTAAATACACCGCCGACCTCTTCCGTAAACAGCACACAGATAATGCGCAGCTCCTCCTGCACACTCTCCGGAAGCTTGCAGAAGCTTTCATTGAAGTAATATTTCTTATCGTAGGCATTGGATCCGCACAGCACGATGCGGTAATTCGCCTCATTTACAAATGCTTCGTTTTCCATGTATGACACCCTCTGTTCATTTCGTGCACACGTCAGGAATCCGCATCGGGATCCGTCAGGGAAACGTTCCTTACGAGAGCAGGCTCTCATCGGAGCGTTGGACCTTTTGCCCCGGCAGCATGCTATACATATCCCATCACTCCGCGGACAGAAACCTCTCCGGTGCCGATCCTTCGATCCTCAGAGCCATCCTCCGGGGAGACCACCAGCTCCCCCTCCGGTGTCACCGCCCTGGCAGTCCCGGTGAACTCTCCCTGCGGGTCCAGTACGCGAACCAAACGCCCCAGATTGACCGACGCCGCACTGTACCGGTCAATCAACGGCAGCAGAGAGCCTGCTGCCAGATATTCCTCATAATCCTTTTCAAAATGGTTCCAGCAGTCTGCCGCAATCTGAGCCCGATCCACCTTCTTTCCGACCGCACGGCACAGGGTTGTTGCAGTCTCCTCAAGGGCCGGATCCACCGCTTCCATGTTAAGATTCATGCCGATGCCGATGGTGACATCCTTAATCTCCGCATCCTCCAGCCGCATCTCCGTAAGGATCCCTGCAAGCTTCTTATAGGGTCCTCCGTCCACCGAGGCGACAAGATCATTGGGCCATTTGATGCCGAACCGAATCCTCTCTTCATAGTGCTGATCCTGCAGTGCCTCATAGGCGGCCAATGCCATGATCAGCGTCATCATCGGGGCCTCCTGTACCGGAATCCTTGGGCGAAGCAGCAGACTCATATACACATTTCCCTGATCCGGTGATACCCAGGCACGTCCCCGGCGTCCCTTTCCTGCCGTCTGCAGGGAGGCCACCGCCAGGGTTCCCTCCGGGGCACCCTCGTCCGCCATCCGCATAATGTCATCGTTGGTAGAGCCGGTTTGCGCCTCATAAATCACGGGATGACCGATCCACCGGGTGGTCAGCCGCTTCTCCACCTCGATCTGATTCACAATATCCGCGTCATGACCACGGATGAGGCGGTAGCCTCTGTTGGTCACCGCCTCAATCTCATAGCCCTCGTCCTTTAATTTGCCAATGGTCTTCCAGACTGCCGTCCGGGAGACCCCGAGCAGCTCACTGAGCTGCTGCCCGGAAAGAAATCCATCCGTCTCACTCAGAGCCTGCAAAATTTTATCCTTCATATTCGCCCAAACGCTCCGCAGTCCTGCTGCCGTCGTCCCGGAAAGCCCCGCTGATCACAAGACATCCGGATTCTACATTTCATACCCCAGCGTCGCTGCCATCACTGCCTTGATCGTATGCATACGGTTTTCCGCCTCACGGAAAACAACCGACCGCTCCGACTCAAAAACCTCGTCCGTCACCTCCATCTCGTTCAGGCCGAATTTGTCATGAATGGTCTTGCCGATTCCGGTGCCGAGATCATGGAAGGCCGGCAGGCAATGCATGAAGATACCGTCCGCATTTCCAAGATCCATCAGCTCCTTCGTGATGCGGTAGGGTGTCAGATCCTGAATTCTCTGTGCCCATATCTCATCCGGCTCCCCCATGGAAACCCACACATCGGTATAGAATACGTCCGCTCCCTTTGCCGCTTCCTTGGGATCCTCCGTCAGCGTAACGCTGCCGCCGCTGGCCTTTGCCAGCTCTCTGCAGGTCTTCACCAGCTCCGCATCCGGAAAATACCGCTTGTCGGAGCACAGCGTCACATGCATGCCCACCTTTGCACCCAATACCATCAGGGAATTCCCGGTATTGTATCTGGCATCACCGTAATAGCTCAGGTGCACGCCCTGTATCCTGCCGAAGCTTTCGCGGATGGTCAGAAGATCCGCCAGCATCTGCGTCGGATGAAACTCGTTGGTCAGCCCGTTCCACACCGGAACCTTGGAATATCTGGCCAGCTCCTCCACAATATCCTGCCCGAATCCGCGGTATTCGATGCCGTCAAACATGCCGGCCAGCACTCTTGCCGTGTCTGCGATGGACTCCTTCTTGCCGATCTGAGAGCCTGACGGATCCAGATAGGTGGTTCCCATCCCCAGGTCATGCGCCGCCACCTCAAACGCACAGCGCGTCCGGGTGCTGGTCTTCTCGAAAATCAGGGCAACGTTCCTGCCCCGCAGCTTGTCCACAGGCTCGCCCTTTTGCTTCTTATCCTTAAAATAGGCTGCCAGATCGACCAGCTGTGCAATCTCCTGTCCGGAATAATCCAAAAGCTTCAGAAAATCTCTCCCCTTAAAATTCTCGTACATACTCCTCCTTGACCGGCAGCTGCCCTAAGACATCCGCATCGGCTCCTTTGCACCAAAAACCTCTGACAGAACTTCTGTCCGCTGACAGGTTCCGTGTTATCTATGCTCCTCCCAGTCCATCGAGCTCACCTCTGCGTTGATGGCCTGTGTTGCCGCGGCTGCCTCCCGCGCTCCTTCGCTGGAGTTGTCATGCAGACAGGGATCCGTCTCGGCTTTCTTTACCGGCTTTTCGCTCCTGTCAATTGCCGTGGCATCCCCGATGCCAAGTGCCTCTCCGGCAAGACCGAGGGAGCTGACGATGCCGGTGATGTCTGACGGCATATAAATCTTGGTGGCGCGTCCGTCCGCCACATCCTTCAAAGCCTCCAGACCCTTGAGCCGCAAAACGGATTCCGACACATTGGCGTTTCGGAGGGCTTCCAGTCCCTGTGACTCCGCCTCATAAACAAGCTTCAGCGACTGTGCCTTACCCTCTGCCAGTGCAATCTGCGCATCGCGCTCTGCCTCTGCGGCCAGAATCTTCGCCTTCTTGTCGCCTTCCGCACGGGACACCACCGCCTCCTGATGTGCCTGAGCCTCCAGCACGGTCTGACGGCGCTCACGCTCCGCGCGCATCTGCTTGGTCATGACCTCTTCGATTTCCTTGGGCGGCTGAATGTTCTTGATCTCTACCCGGGTGACCTTGATGCCCCACTGATCCGTCGCCTCATCCAGGATCACCTGCATCTTGCCGTTGATGGTTTCACGGCTGGTCAGGGTCTGATCCAGCTCCATTTCGCCGATGATGTTGCGCAGCGTTGTGGCCGACAGGTTCTGCAGACCGGCGATCGGATTTTCCACTCCGTATGTATACAGGGCCGGATCAAAGACCTTCATGAACACAACGGAATCAATCTGCATGGTGACATTGTCCTTCGTGATCACCGGCTGCGGCGGAAAATCCAGAACCTGCTCCTTCAGGCTGATGGTCTTCACCACGCGCTCGATGACCGGAATCTTCACATGAAGTCCAGCCTGCCAGGAGGTCTTATACTTGCCCAGATGTTCGATGACAAATACATATCCCTGCGGTACAATCCGAATGTTCGGAATCACCAGCACCAACAACAGAATCAATATAACAATGAATGGCATAGCGTCCTCTTTCTCCTGCCCTTCTGCAGGTCCTTGCTGCGGCGAAACGACGTTTCCCGTTCATGTGAGCTCCGGGGTACCCCCTGCCAGACAAGCCGCACTACAGCTGTTTGGATTTCTCAATACAGGCGTCGATCGCAGCCATTACCGTTCCGCGGAACGCACCCTTTTCCAGTGCCTCAAGCCCTTCAATGGTGGTCCCTCCCGGTGAGCATACCATATCCTTGAGCTCTCCGGGGTGTTTTCCGGTTTCCAGCATCAGCTTTGCGCTTCCAAGGACCGTCTGTGCAGCAAACCGATAAGCCTGCTTTCTTGGCATTCCGCCCTTGACGCCGGCGTCTGCCAGAGCCTCCAGAAACATAAATACATAGGCAGGGGCCGCGCCGCTGACCGCTCCCACCGTATCCATCAGGCTTTCATTGACGACCTCGGCATAGCCAAAGCTGGAGACGATCCCCATGACCTCCTCGAGCTCCTTCTGACTGACCGCGCTGTTGCGGCAAATGGCGGAACACCCCTCCTGCACCAGAGCCGGTGTGTTCGGCATGCAGCGGATGATCTTCACCGGATGCTCAAACTGCTCCGACAGCCACTTGGTGGTCTTGCCTGCTGCCACGGACAAAATCAGCTGATCCTCGCCTACAATGTCCCGGATTTCCTCAATCACAATCGGAAGCACGATGGGCTTGACCGCAAGGACCAGAAGATCCGCCTGTCTTGCGACCTCCGCATTCGAGCTCTCGATACGAATCCCGTAGCGGCTTCTTGCCTTTTCCATGGACTCGGGCGTTGCAGCGGAGCCCACGATATTCTCCGGCTGTACCAGATGATTCTGCAATATCCCGCCGATGATGGCCTTGGCCATATTTCCCAGTCCGATAAATCCAATCGTTTGAATTGCCATGCATGCTCCTTTCCGTGACGCTTCCCGTTGTACTGCCGCGGCAATATTTCCTGCCGGGTTATGCAAAATTTCTTTGCCGCGCGGCTTCGTATAGAAGGATTCCTGCGCTGATTGCCGCGTTCAGGGATTCGATGCTTCCTGCCATGGGAATACGTATCCGCTGATCCGCCTGTCGGATGAGCTCTTCGGACAGGCCGTTCGCCTCATTGCCGACGGCAACGGCACAGGCTCCTGTATAATCCGCCCGATGGTATGCTGTGCTTTCCTCCAGACAGGCCGCATAAACACGGATGCTTCTTTCCTGCAGCATCCGAACGGTCCCGGTCAGATCCTCCACATATATGAAAGGCTGGCGGAAAATGGCGCTCATCGTGGAGCGCACCACCTTCGGATTGAATACATCCACCGTTCCCCGGCTCATGATGATGCCGGTCACGCCTGCTGCCTCTGCCGTGCGCAGCATCGTTCCGAGGTTTCCCGGATCCTGGATATCCTCCAGAAGCAGCAGCAGCGGTTTTTGCGCCTGCCGGTTTCCTAGGGATTCCCTTCCCGTCACCTCGTCCATACTGTAAAGGGGCTGCATGGCAACGGCCAGCAGCCCCTGCGGCGTCTTTGTATCCGAAATCTTTTCCATCACCTCTTCCGATACAAGGGTGGTCCGCTGCAGAAGGCCCCTGCTTTTCAGGTCCTCTTTCCTGCGCGTCAGCGCATCCTCCGTAACGTAAAGCTCCTTGATGAATTGTTCGGGAGCATCCAGCACCAGCCGCTCCCCTTCTATCAGAAAGGACCGGGACTGTCTGCGCCTTACTGCCTTCTGGCGCAGCAGCACCAGTCCCTTGACGGTACTACTCGATGCGGAAATAATACGATCCATTCCGTCTCCGTTATCCCTTTGATGATGCCTGTACCCTACCGGGACAGTGCCTGACTGATCTCATACTGGTAATCCGGAATGCTCTTCGTCATCGCAAGAGCCTCCTCGATGTCCACGTCAATAAACTCCCCGTGGCGATATGCCACAATCCGATCCCTCTTGCCTGCTGCCACAATATCCGCAGCATAGGCACCCATGATCGAGGCATAATAGCGATCCTTGCAGGTCGGTGAGCCGCCCCGCTGCATGTAGCCCAGGATCGTTGCACGGGTCTCAATGCCGGTGGCCGCCTCAATGCGCCGGGCCATGGACGTCGAATGCCCGATTCCTTCCGCATTGATGATGATGTGATGCTTCTTTCCGTGCTTACGGTTGTTGATGATGTTGTCTACGATTTTCTGCTCATCGTAGTCGTATTTCTCCGGCAGAAGGATGTCCTCCGCGCCGTTGGCGATTCCGCACCACAGTGCAATATATCCTGCGTTGCGCCCCATGACCTCGATGATGCTGCAGCGCTCATGGGAGGAGGAAGTATCCCGCACCTTATCGATGGCCTGCATGGCCGTATTGATTGCCGTGTCGAAGCCGATGGTGTACTCGGTGCAGGCGATGTCCAGATCAATGGTTCCCGGGAGTCCGATCGCGTTGATTCCCTGCCTGGACAAGGCGAGGGCGCCGCGATAGGAGCCGTCTCCGCCGATGACCACCAGTCCGTCGATGCCGTGCTTGCGGCAAATCTCGGCAGCCTCCTTCTGGCCCTCCTCGGTGCGCATCTCCTCGCACCTTGCCGTTCCCAGAATGGTTCCGCCCTTCTGAATGATGTCGGACACGCTGCGCTTGTCCATGTCGATGATCTCCTCCTGCAGGAGACCGGAATATCCGCGCTCAATTCCCTTGACCGTCAATCCGTTCTGAATTGCCCGGCGAACGCAGGCACGAATGGCTGCATTCATTCCCGGCGCGTCACCGCCGCTGGTCAGGACTCCGATTGTCTTCACTTTATTCTCAGCCATAACTCTCTCCATTTCCGGTGCGTAACCTATGCATTATTCTAGACAGATTTCCGAAGGTTTGCAACGTGTACGCCGTCACGGCCACAAATCACACCGCTTACCGTCACTGTCAGCCTGTCGGAGGTTGGCGAGTGAACATTACCTCACCGTTACGTTTTGTGTCCCGAAGCGTTCCTTCAGAATGCGGACGACCTGATCCCCGGCCTGTATGCCCTGTCCTGCCGGAAGGCGTTTCATCGCCCGCGGGCTTTGAATGTAGATCACCACCTGATCCCGGCCGCCGTTTTCGTTCACGATACTCATCAGCTCCGACTCTCTTTCCCGATAGTCGGCCATATCCTGAAACCGTATCCACAGCTCCCTCGGCACAGCCTCAAACGGAGTAACGGTTCTTGCCAGCAGCTTGGAATCCCTGGCCTCCTCCTGTGATACCCGCCCCTGCACAAATACCTTGGAATCCTCACGAAGAAGCTCCGAGTAGGCCTCGTAGGCCTTGGGAAAGACAATCACCTCCATGCTTCCTGTCAGATCCTCCAGCGTCACAAAGGACATCACCTGATTGTTCTTCGTGTATTTGAGCTTTACCTCGGTGATCATGCCGCCGACGGTCACGTCCTGATTGTCTGCCGCCTTGCTGACTCCTGTCTCCTCGTCCAGCAAAAAGTCCGACGCCGCGGCTGTGGCATGTGCCCTCCACAGTCCCTCGTAATCCTCCATGGGATGGCCGCTGACATAGATTCCGAGAACCTCCTTTTCGAAGGAAAGCTTCATCTGCCTGTCATATTCTCCCACATCGGGATATTGTACCCGGAATTCCCGGCGGGTTTCCTCCGGGACAATGTCAAACAGGCTCAGCTGACCGGCCATGTTGTTTTTCGCTGCGGCCGCCTGCTCCTCCATCATACGGATGTAGACAGTCATCATCTGCTTCCTTGTAACGCCGAAGCAGTCAAAGGCCCCCGCCTTGATCAGGCTTTCCACAACCCGCTTGTTTACCTGGCAGTAGAACGGCAGATATCGGGATCTTCAGGATTTTCTTTCGAGAACCGTATCCCGCCTTGATCAGGCTTTCCACAACCCGCTTGTTTACCTGGCAGGACACGGTTCTCGAAAGAAAATCCTGAAGATCCCGATATCTGCCGTTCTGCTCGCGCTCCCGCACGATGGCGCGAATCACCGGCTCTCCCACGCCCTTGATGGCCGTCAGGGAATACCGTATCGCCCCTCCCGATACCGAAAAGCCTGCGATCCCTTCGTTGATGTCCGGCGGCAGAAGGCGAATGTGCATTTCCCGGCAGGCCAGAATATAGCCTGCAACCTTGGCAGGAAAATCAATGACCGAGGTCAGCAGCGCCGCCATGAATTCCGTCGGATAGTAATACTTGAGCCAGGCCGTCTGGTATGTGACGATGGCATAGCACGCCGCATGAGATTTGTTGAACGCATATTTGGCAAAGTCAATCATCGTGTCATAGATATGATTGGCGGTTGCCTCCGGGATTCCCTTTGCAACGCAGCCGGGTACATGTTCTGCGGCATTGCCGAAGACAAAATTCCTGCGCTCCTCCTCCATGACATGCGCCTTTTTCTTGCTCATTGCACGGCGCACCAGATCGGCACGGCCAAGAGAATACCCTCCCAGCTCCTGTACGATCTGCATCACCTGCTCCTGATACACGATACAGCCGTAGGTGGGCTCCAGAATGGGCTCCAGCTCCTTCGCATCGTAGGAGACGCTGTCCGCATTCTGCTTGCCTGCTATGTATTTGGGAATAAAATCCATCGGCCCCGGGCGATACAGGGCAATTCCTGCGATCACATCCTCGAGGCTTTCCGGCTGCAGGCGTTTCATAAAGCTTTGCATTCCGGCAGACTCCAGTTGGAACACACCGTCGGTTTTGCCTGTGGACAGGTAGGCAAAAACACTTTTGTCATCGTAATCGATCCGGTTGATGTCGATCACATCTCCGGCCGGATTCTGTGTGATCCTCTCTTTTCCGAGCACCGGCTCGTAGAGCGGATAGCCGCCGGATTCCTGAATGGAATGATTGGCCAGCTCCACCGCATTCTGAATTACGGTCAGGGTGCGCAGCCCCAGAAAATCCATCTTCAAAAGTCCCAGCTGCTCCACCCTTGTCATGGTAAACTGCGTGGTGATGGAGCCGTCTGCCGCCTGGGAGAGCGGGATCAGCTCCTCCGCAGGCTCTGCGCAGATCACAACGCCCGCCGCGTGTACGGAGGTGTGTCTGGGGAGTCCCTCCAGCTTCCGGGACATTTCAATCAGCTTGTGAACCCTTTCATCTCCTTCATAGGCCTTCTTCAGATCCGGATTTTCCGTCAGAGCCTTATCCAGAGTGATGCCGAGCTCGTTGGGTACCATTTTGGAAACGGTATCGCAGAAGCTGTATGGCAGATCCATGGCACGCCCCACATCCCGAATGACACCCCGGGCAGCCATGGTGCCGAAGGTGATGATCTGCACCACCTGATCCTTGCCGTATTTGGCCGTAACGTAATCAATGACCTCCTGACGCCGTTCAAAGCTAAAATCCACATCGATATCCGGCATGGACACCCGCTCCGGATTCAGAAAGCGCTCAAAGAGCAGGTTGTAGCGAATGGGATCCAGCTGCGTGATTCCGGTGCAGTACGACACAACCGACCCTGCCGCCGAGCCGCGGCCCGGACCGACAGCGATCCCGTGCTCTCTGGACCAGTTGATATAATCCCAGACAATCAGGAAATAATCCACGTATCCCATGGTTCGGATCACCGAGAGCTCATAATCCAGCCTTCTGCGGACGGTTCCGTCATCCTCCGGATAGTTTTTTGCAAAGCCGTCGCTGCACAGCTTGTTGAGATAGGTCCAGGAATCGTACCCCTCCGGCACGTCGAAATGAGGAAGCTTCGTATTGCCGAATTCAATGGTGACGTTGCAGCGATCGGCAATGCTCTGCGTGTTCTCGACGGCCTCCCTTGCATAGGGGAAGAGCTGCAGCATTTCCTCCTCGCTCTTGACATAAAACTGTCCGCCGGGATAGCGCATACGGTTCTCGTCAGAGACCTTTTTTCCGGTCTGAATGCACAAAAGGACGTCGTGCGCCTCTGCATCCTCCGCGTAGGTATAATGGCAGTCATTGGTGGCAACCAGCGGAATA
This sequence comes from uncultured Sarcina sp., assembly GCA_964461705.1. GTDB lineage: Bacteria > Bacillota > Clostridia > Lachnospirales > Lachnospiraceae > CAG-791. Next base: position 11,166 of record CAYXAN010000006.1, read on the forward strand.
TCCAGCTTTCGGGACAGCTGCAGAACGCCGGCAATCACCGTCTGCTGGTCGGGGTAGCCATGATCCTGCAGCTCCAGATAGAAATTCTCCCTGCCGAAAATTTCCTGATATTCCAGCGCCGCCTTTTCCGCTGCCGCCTTGTCGCCGCGCACCAGATCCCTTGCCACCTCTCCGGCAAGGCAGGCAGAGGTGCAGAGAATCCCCTCATGAAATTCCCTCAGAAGCTCCTTGTCCACCCTGGGCTTGTAATAATAGCCCTCTGTGAAGGAGCGGCTGACAATCTTGGACAGATTCCGATAGCCCCGGTTGTCCTTCGCCAGCAAAATCAAATGATAGTATCTGTCGGAATTGTCCCCGATCTCCTTCTCAAACCGCGACCCCGGCGCCACGTAAACCTCGCAGCCGATGATCGGCTTGATCCCCACCTCCTGACAGGCAAGATAGAATTCGATGACCCCGTACATATTGCCGTGATCCGTAATGGCCGCCGCATTCATTCCCAGCTCCTTCACGCGTTCCGCATAGGCACGGACCTTGTTGGAGCCGTCCAGAAGGGAATATTCCGTATGTGAATGCAAATGAACGAAGGACATATCGTATCCTTTCCCGGAGCTGTCTTATCCTCATCCTTTGTCCGCATGGGAAGCGCTGATGAAATCAGCGCTTCCCTAAAAATGCCTCGGCAACGGCGATATCCTCCGGCGTCGTGATCTTGATATTGCGGTACGAGGCTTCCACAAGACGAACCCTGGCGTTTGACATCTCCTCTGCCACCATCGCATCATCAGTGATGTGAATCCCCCTTTTTTCCAGCTCGGGAAGCTCCTGCAGCATCCGATGATATGCCTCTGTGATCAGACCCTTGTCAAAAACCTGCGGTGTCTGAACGATCCATACCTTGCTGCGATCCGGCGTATTCGCCACCATTTTGTCTTCGTCCGCCATCTTCACCGTATCCTTACTCGGCATTCCGGCAATCGCAGCCCCGGTTTCCTGTACCGCATCATATAGACGCTGCAAAGAAGCCGTGTCGATGAACGGTCTGGCTCCGTCATGAATGAAAACATACCGGCAGGGCCAGGTGATGGCATCCAGACCGTTGGCCACGGAGTAATAGCGCTCTGTCCCTCCGAAGGCAAAGCCGCGAAGCTTCTGCAGAAGCGACGCATCGTCAAGGCTTCCCAAAACCCGGCTGCGCACGAAGTCCTCATCCCCCTGTGGAATCACCATCACAATGTCCGTGATGACGCTGCTCTGCGCCAGGGCTTTGTAGGAAAGCGCCGCCATCGGCAGGCCGCCGATGCTGCGGTATTGCTTGGGGATCTCGCCGCCAAGGCGTGTTCCCTTTCCCGCTGCCAGAAGCACCGCCGTATTGCGGTCTCTGTGTTCGTTCTCTATGTTCTGCGCCATGATTTTTGTCTCTGTCCCGTACCGTGTTTCCCGCAAGTCCGATGCAGAAAACACGGAGGAAAGCATTTCCTTTATCCGATACATCCGATCCTTATCGGATCCTTGACTTACCTTTCCCCCAGCGGCAGATTCGGAACGGCATTCAAGTCCAGACCGCTGCGCATTCCTCTTGTGAAGTCATAGTATCCCGCACAGCCGATCATGGCTGCATTGTCCGTGCACAGAATCGGAGGCGGGCAGCAGAAGGTGAGGCCGTTTTCCTCACAGGCCTCCTTTGCCGCCCTGCGAAGCGCACTGTTGGAGGCAACGCCCCCCGCCAAGGCGAATTTACTGACCTGATACTCTCTGGCTGCATCCATGGCATGGCTCACCAGAACCTCTACCACCGACCGCTGAAAGGAGGCGGCCACATCCGGCACATTCACCGGCCTCTTCGCCATTTCCTCTGTGTTGAGGTAGTTCAGAACCGAAGATTTCAGGCCGCTGAAGCTGAAATCATACCGGGAATTTCCGACCTTTCCCCGCGGGAAATGAATGGCCTCGGGATTTCCCTCTCCGGCCGCCCGATCGATCTTCGGACCGCCGGGATACCCCAGTCCCACTGCCCGCGCAACCTTGTCGAAGGCCTCGCCTGCGGCGTCATCCATGGTTCGGCCAAGGATTTCATATTTGCCGTAGTCCCGGACAATCACCAGATGCGTGTGCCCGCCGGAAACCACAAGACACAAAAAGGGCGGCTCCAGCTCGGGATCCGCAATATAGTTTGCGCTGATATGTCCCTCAATGTGATGCACCCCGACAAGCGGTATCCCTGTCGCAAAGCTGATGGCCTTTGCCGCAGATACTCCAACCAGAAGCGCTCCCACCAGTCCCGGGCCATACGTCACGGCAATGCCGTCGATCTCCTTCAGCTCCTTTCCCGCGTCCTCCAGTGCCTTGCGGATCACCTGATTGATCCGCTCAACATGCTTGCGGGAAGCGATTTCCGGCACCACGCCTCCGTATAGTGTGTGGATATCAATCTGGGAGGAGATGACATTGGAGAGCACCTTCCTTCCGTTCACCACCACTGCAGCCGCCGTCTCATCGCAGCTGGATTCGATTCCCAGAATGGTCATATCACTGTTCTGCATATTCTCCGCCATATTCCTGCTACGCCTCATCCTCAAAACGCAGCGTTACGCTGCGGCCGTCCCTGGCACAGATCGTCCGCGGAAAAATTTTCTGCAGATTTTCCTGAAACTGCCACGGCTTCATCTCCGATGGGCTGTAATGCGTCAGCCACAGCTCTCCGGGCGCGGCTGCCGCTGCAAGCCGTGCGGCCTCATTCATTGTCATGTGCTTTTTGTCCTTCGCCTTGGGGAGCTTATCGTCCTCTCCGTACATGCCCTCGCAGATGAAAAGATCCGCGTTCCGGGCAGCCTCCCTGATGCTGTCACAGGGACGTGAATCTGTGGCATAGGTGACCTTCAGACCCTTTCGGGACGGCCCCATGACCATGTCCGGCGTATATATCCTGCCCTCCGCCTCTACGGTCTCGCCCCGCTGCAGTCTGGACCAGCAAAGAAGCGGGATCTGCAGATTCCTGGCCGCCTCTGCATCAAACCGTCCGGCACGATCCAGTGTGAAGCTGTAGCCGTAGCAGGTCACACGGTGATGGACACGAAATGCGGTGATGCGGAAATCCTTCTCTCCGGGCAAGGCGAAGGTTTCCGTCTCCTCCGTCAGCTCCCTGTACTGAATCTCAAAGGGAAGCTCCGGCGCAATCACGCGAAGGCTGTCAACGATATGCGCAAGTCCCCTGGGTCCCACGATAAGGACCGGCTCCCTGCGATCGCTGTTGCCCATAGACAGCAGCATCCCCGGCAGACCGGCAATGTGATCCGCGTGAAAATGTGTGATCAGAATCACACGGATGGGGTTGGGACTCCAGCCCTTCTTCTTCATGGCAATCTGCGTACCCTCGCCGCAGTCCAGCAGAATGCTGGTGCCGTTGTAGCGAACCAGAAGCGATGTCAGCCACCGATACGGCAGCGGCATCATTCCACCGGTTCCCAATAAGCATACATCGATCATACAAAACTCTCCTGCCGCCGCAGCGAATTTCCTCTCCGATGGAAACCCACGATGCGGGTGCTGCATAATTATCTCCACATGATCCTGGCATCCTCTGTCGGATTTCGATAAAAATGAGGGCGAACACCCTCCGTCCGAAAGCCGTGTGCTTCATACAGCTGTACTGCCGGCCGATTGCCGTCCCGCACCTCCAGCGTGAAACGCTGCAGCCCCAGCTCGTGCTCCCCGGCATGCAGTGCCGTTTCCAGAAGCCTTGCCGCAATTCCCTGTCTTCTGTATGGCGGCAGAACCGCAACGTTGCCGATTTCACCGTCCTCTCCCATGCGAAACAGACCAATGACACCGACCAGCTTCCCGGCAAGCTCCGCTCCCCAGAACCAGCTGCCGGCCCCGTCCGTCCGGAAGGCACTTCTGTATGCGCTTTCTGACCAGGCCTCCGGCAGACACCGGGCCTCGATGGCTGCCGCCTCCGGGATATCCCCTTCGGTCAGCCGGCGGATCTGCATGCGCTCCATCCCTGCCTCCTGCATTCCCTCTGCTGAGTCACCTCTGCCGCTTCCTTTCTTTACGTCCCTTCACAAAATGCCGTTTCCTTCAGCTCTTTTTCAGCAGACGTCCCGCCGCCAGCGCCGCCAGCCTGCCGGTTTTGCTGGCCTCCTCCATCTGCCGCTCCGCCTGCGGCCTGCGCAGATATTCCGGCCGGAAGTCATCGGCAGACACCAGTGCCGCCTCGCCCCTTCTGCAGAACAGCTCATATGCCAGAACGGCCGTGGAGCCGGCTCTTTGCAAGGACAGGCGTCCCGGTGCAAACGAGAAGGGAACCCTGCACTCCTCCTTTACAATGTCCCGGCAGACCGGCACCCCGTCTCCCAGAAAAATGACCCTCCTTCCTCTCGTGTTCAGATCCTCCAGAAGCTCATGAAGGGAAACAGCGCACGGAGGCCGGAGACATACGTGGGAATCTCTCTCCTCATAGATGCCCGTGTACACCTGCTGACGCCTGGCGTCCATAATGGGGCAGACCAAAGCCTCTGTCCCGAACAGATTAAAGGCAAGGCTGTCCACGGTTGAGACCGGAAGGATGGGCCTGTTCAAGGCAAGGCCGATCCCCTTTGCCGTCGCCGCACCGATGCGAAGCCCCGTAAAGCTCCCGGGTCCCGCCGTGATCGCGATGGCATCGATCTGATTCAGATCCAGCTCTGTCATTTTCCTCAGCTCATCCAGCATCGGCACCAATGTCTGAGAGTGTGTCCTCTGATATTGCAGATTGCAGTCTCCGAGCAGCCTGCCGTCCTCGGCCAATGCACAGCCGGCGGTCGGGCCGGAGGCCTCTATTGCCAGTATTTTCATACTCCGTCACTCCATTTCAATGCGGCGATAATCCAGTCCCTTTGTCAGATCCTTTTGAATCCGGATCACCTTGGTGCTCTCCGGCAGACACTCCGCAATCTGCTCCGGCCACTCAATGAGGCAGACCCCGCTGCCGAACAGGTACTCGTCCAGTCCGACCTCCCCCATTTCCTCCGGCTCCTCAATGCGATAGACATCAAAATGATAGAGCGGAAGCCTTCCTCCGTTATAAATCTGCAGGATGGTAAAGGTGGGACTGTTCACTGTCTCCGTAATCCCGAGTCCGGAAGCAAACCCCTTTGTGAATACCGTCTTGCCGACACCAAGATCCCCGGACAGGGCATAAATTTCTCCCGGGGAAGCCTCTGCAGCCAGCGCCTGACCGATCCGATAGGTTTCCCTGGCCGAAAAAGAATCATATTGCCGCATCACATGTCCTCTGCCGTTGGGGCAAAAGGCTTTTTTGCCCCCATGATACCCGGATCGCTACGCTGCGCGATCCCGCGATCCTCCGCTGAAAACTCATGCAGCTTCTGTGCATCCGTCAGGTTCTGTTCACCGTCTCCCTGCACACTGCTGCAAACATAACACAATACCGCCGGAGCGCCCTCCGACGGTAGTAATCATACACTGCTTTGAACCTGTTTTCCACCGCACCTGCAGCCTCCCCTGCAGATACCATCGACGCCCCTACGATACCGTCCCCTTCAGAATCGGAGAAAGCTTTTTGTAAAGAAGAAAGCACAGCGCCACATCCAGCATTCCCTTTGCAAAGGTGAAGGGGACGTTAAAGATGAGCAGGCTTTGGGCAACGCTCTGCATTCCCGGGAGAATCGCCTGATACGCAGCCAGGATCGTCTCCTCCGGCATAAACTGATAGTACACCGGGTATACCACGAGCAGGTTGGAGGGGAAGGAGATCACTGCCATGACGACAGCCCCTGCCACGGAAGCGATGATCGCCCCCTGCTTGGTGCGCTTCTTTCGGTAAAGAACGCCGGCTGCGCCTACAAAAACAGCACCCAGCACAAAATTGGACAGCTCTCCCACGCCAAAGGAGCCGCTGGCCAGAATCGCATGCAGGACATTTTTGATCAGTTCAATCAGAATGCCGCACACAGGGCCGAGGGCAAAGCTCCCCAAAAGTGCCGGGAGATCCGAAAAATCAAACTTGATGAAGGTCGGCATCAGCATCGGAATCGGAATTTCGATCAGCTGTAAGAGAAATGCCACGG